>JANYLD010000173.1 GCA_025363835.1 Armatimonadota bacterium | reverse complement strand
TCCCAATCCACCCTTCATCACGTATGTCGGCCGTACACCGATCTCGTGGGTGACTTCGTCTTGGGACATCCCGCTGTGAATCTGCGGAGCCATCCAGGTAGTGTCGATGGCCGATGTCGTTGGCATCAGCCGTTTGGCTGTGTAGAGGAGTCCAGCCATTATCAGGATCACAACGATCCATTTGCCCATCTAGGTTCATTGTAGTTTCGCCTAAGGGGCATTTGGATCAAGAATCTTGCTGTATCTATGCTGAAATGATTACCGGGCTGCTTTACTCGTCGGTCAACAAGCTAAGAAACTCGTCTCCATACTTATCAAGCTTAAACTGCCCAACGCCAGAGACTCCCATGAGTTGCTCGCGAGTGTTGGGCTTCCGCGCGGCCATCTCCATGAGGGTCTGGTCTCCAAATACGATGTAGGGTGGAACGCCCTGGGCGTCCGCCAGCCGCCGTCGCAGGTCTCGAAGCTTATGGAACAAAGCTTCTTCGTATGTGAGCTGCGGACCTGACCCCCTCTTTGGGCGGCGCTCTCTCCGAGGTCGGACCTTAGGTTGAAGAAGCTTCACCTGTTGCCCCTCCCGCAGGACTGGCTTGGTCATAGGCGTCAGCTTCAAGACGGGGAATTTGCTATCCTCGACTCGCAGGAAACCCTGCTGGAGCAATTGGCGGACAATGCCCTCCCATTCTTCTTGCTTACGGTGCTTCCCCGCTCCGTATATCTTCAGTCGATCGTGACCAAAGCGCCCCAATCGTTCGTTATCGGCTCCGCGCAAGACTTCCACGACGTGCTTGACTCCAAACCGCTGACCTGTCTCGTAAACGGCCATGAACACGGCTTGGGCGTCCTGAGTGGCGTCATAAGAGTCCGAGGGGCTTAGACAAGTGTCGCAATTATCGCATCCGCCTGGGTGAGGCTCGCCAAAGTAAGAGACCAGGTGTTGCCGCCGGCATCCTTGGGTCTCCGCATAGTTAACGATCCCTTTCAGCTTCTCAAGCTCGATCGCCTTCTGCGCGGGGTTGGACATCTCTGAAATGAGACTTCGAAGAATGCCGATGTCACCGGCTCCGTAGAGAAGGAGGGCCTCAGAGGGAAGTCCATCACGGCCTGCCCTTCCTGTCTCCTGGTAGTAAGCCTCTACGTTCTTGGGCAAATCAAAATGAACGACAAACCGCACGTTTGGCTTATCGATTCCCATACCAAACGCAACGGTGGCCACTACGATCCGAATGTCGTCCTTTTGGAATGCCTCTTGGACACGGCTCCGCTCTTCGGCGCCGAGACCGGCATGGTAAGCGCTTGCCTTAAATCCCTTCGCCCGAAGGTCCTCGGCCACCTTTTCGACTCGCTTCCGGCTGAGACAGTAGACGATGCCCGCCAAATCTTCTTTCTGAGCGAGAAAGTCCAATAGCTGATTGAGTGGTTGGTGCTTGAATGTCACCGTGTAGCGAATATTGGGCCGGTCAAATCCAGCAACAAACACCCTGGGATTCTTCAGGTTCAGCCGCTCCAAAATGTCCTGCCGGGTGTGCCCGTCCGCGGTCGCCGTTAAGGCGATGAAGGGGATTGTCGGTAAGCGGTCTCGCAACGCGCCAAGCCTCACGTATTCCGGCCGGAAGTCGTGGCCCCATTGAGAAACACAGTGCGCCTCGTCGATCGCCACCAAAGAGATCGGGAGCCGCACCAGCATCTCCAGAAACTCCCCCACCATCGCCCGTTCGGGCGCAATGTAAAGAAGGTCGAGTTCACCGGCTTCCAAAGATCGTAGGACCGAGGAAGCTTCTTTTGCGCCCAAAGAAGAATTGAAGAACGCAGCCCGCACGCCATTTTCTCTGAGGGCGTCCACTTGATCCTTCATGAGCGAGATAAGCGGCGAAATCACAACCGCAGTCCCGCTCTTCACAAGTGCCGGAATCTGGTAACAGAGCGATTTTCCACCGCCGGTCGGCATCAACACGAACACGTCGTGCCCCGCCAGAAGGTCCCTAACGATCTCTTCCTGAGGCGCCCGAAACGCACTAAACCCAAAGACCTCTTTGAGCACCTCGGAAGGACTGAGCACGGTAGACAAGTGTACTTTTTTGAAGGATGAAGGATGAGGGTTGAAGGATGAATTCCGGATATTTGTGCCACGAATTCGAAGGTCTCAAATGAAGCGGCTGCCAAATTTATAGATTCCTCGATTCACCCTTCATCCATGCATCCTTCATCCTTCATCCTTCATCCCTCATCCTTCATCCTTTAAAAAGTACACTCCAATCATGCCGTCTTCATTGGAAGCCCTCAAAACCCGTACAGCCGACCTCAATGCGATCGGCGCTGCTCTTGCGATGATGGAATGGGACCAGCAGACTTACATGCCGCGCGGAGGCGCTGAGGCGCGCGCCGAACATGTTGGACTGCTCAGCCGCATGTATCACGAGACGTTCATTTCGGACGAGATGAAAAAGGCACTTCAAGGCGCGCGAAATGAGGCTCAATCTGAAGATGACATCGCCATAATCCGGGTTGTCCAAAGAGATCTCGACCTCGCGACCAAGATCCCGACGGCTTTGGTAGAAGAAAAGAGCCGGCTGTCTTCTCAGGCTCATGAGGCATGGGTCGCTGCCCGAGCAAACAACGACTTTCCTGGGTTTGCACCTCTTCTTGCACGCATGTTTGAGATCGCGAAGCAGGAAGCGGAATATCTGGGCTACACCGACCATCCTTACGACGCACTCACCGA
>JANYLD010000147.1 GCA_025363835.1 Armatimonadota bacterium | reverse complement strand
CGTCGCGACGGGCACGCCCGAGGACGTGGCGGCCAACCCCCGGAGCTACACGGGTCAGTTTCTTAAGGAGATTTTCAAGAGGGCGAAGGCGAAGCCGGACGGGAATGGCCGGTTGGCGCTGCTGGCAGCTGAATTGCGGGCGGATTATGGGAAGAAGAGGGAACCCGCTCCCGTCTAGTTTGGGATCGCGTGGATTCTTCTGCCCAATTTTTTTCAAAAATTATCAGAAAGTCGTGAACTAACCACGCTAGACATTACGACTACCAACTGATAGTGGTCTGGGCTGACGCTTTGCTCGGCCCAATTTGGAAAGAGCGAGTGTAATTATCCTGGACGCGGTCGCGTCTGCCTTACTTATATCCCATAGGTGATCTCAAGCAATCCGGACGGCGGCTGATTCAGCCGCCGTCTTTTTTGATCACCGCCCTCTCAACCAAAATCGCGGAATCAACGCGTCTACGTCAAAAACACCTGCCATGGAAGCGCGGTATCGTGTATCTATAACTAGGGTCGGCTGCTGCTGATTCTATTCTTGAACCTGAGACTTCTATGAATCGATCCCTTCTTCTTTTTTCCGGTCTTCTCCTTGCCGCCTCCGCGGGCGCTCAAACCACGCCTGCATGGGCCGGTTACGCCGGGGGCTTCTCTCACCAAGCAAACGCCCCTGCGGGCACTCAAAACTTGGATACGCAGCTTTGGCACACGAAGGTGGACCTGAATCCGCAATACACGGGCGGTGACGTTTTGCTAATCCACTACGGATCACCGGTGATCACTCACAACAACGTGATTGTCGTCCCGATCAAGCAGGGGGCGTTTGACGGGTGGTACGTACAGGGATTCAACGCGACCACCGGAGCCACGATCTACACGATGGGGACGGATTACAGCATTCCCAACTACCCAAACTTGGGTTGGGTGCCCAGCTTTGGACCTGCGCTTTCACCTGCAGGCAAGCTTTTCGTTCCGGCCGCAGGAGGCACGATATTAAGGCGCGACAACCCGGAATCGGTGACCTCAACTTTCACCCGGATGGCGTTCTACAACTACTTTACGGCGGACCGAGCAAATTACAATGCAAACGTTAAGATTTGTACTCCGCTGACCATTGACCAGGCAGGCAATATCTACTTCGGTTTCATCACCTTTGGCTCGAGCATCGATCGGTCCAAGATTGGGGCCGCCGGAATGATCAGCGGAATCGCGAGGATTGCTTCGACTGGAGTGGGAACTTGGAAAGCTTGTACCGCGATCACCGGCGACTCCAACGCAACTCACGTGTCTTTCAACTGCGCACCGGCCCTATCCCCCGACGGTTTGACTATGTACTTCGCAATCAAGAAGTCGGGTGGCGGCGGGTACCTCGTTGGACTCAATACGACGACATTGCAGTTGAAGTACATTCGAAAGCTGTTTGACCCTTCCACCGGCAACGAAGCGATTCTCACGGACCAGAGTTCTGGAGCTCCAATGGTAGGCCCAGACGGCGATGTCTACTACGGCGTCCTTTCAAACCCGCACGTCCAGCACAATGGCCGTGGATTCATGCTCCACTTTAACAAGACATTGGCGATACAGCATGCGCCTGGCTCGTTCGGTTGGGACAATACGCCGGCTGTCATCCCCAGCAGTGCCGTTTCCAGCTATGCGGGCCCCTCCGCCTATCTGCTCGTGACGAAGTACAACAACTACGTTGGATTTGGAACCGGCAACGGCCAAAACAAAGTGGGATTGCTGGACCCGAACGTGACGCAGGTCGACTCAATCAGCGGCATTCCCGTGATGAAGGAAGTTCAAACGATCCTCGGGCCCACCCCGAACCTGGGAGACATTAATAGCGGCTTCCCCGGCGCGGTGTATGAGTGGTGCATCAACTCTGCGGTGGTCGATGTTGCGACGCACTCAGCGCTCGTGAACTCTGAAGACGGCCGCCTTTACCGTTGGGATTTTGATTCCGGACAGATAACGCAAAGCATTTTGCTGGATGGTCCTCGTGGACAGGCTTATACGCCAACGATCAGCGGTCCCACCGGCATTGTCTACGCAATCAACAATGCGCAGCTCTTTGCGATTGGCTCCGGGCCGGCGAAGGCGCCGCCTGTGGGTCAGCACTAATCGTTGCTTAAATCTGCACGCCCTGCCAAGTTGCGAACGAAACGACTCGGCAGGGCTCTCTATTGGTTGAGATGACGCCGCCCTCGCTTGTACTCCCAACGGTCATTGGGGCGGCCTTCTTGTCCTCCTGTTGCCCCGCCCAAAGTCAACCGGCTTGGGCTTGCTATGGAGGGTCGGCGCAGCATAGGAGCGTGTCGCCGGCAGCCACGCAGCCTTTGAATCGAGTGCTCTGGTGGGCCCCGGTGGACCTGAGTCCGGATTATCAGGGCTCGATTTTGGCCGCGCATTACGGTTCGGCTGTTATAACTAAGGGGAACACGATTATCGTTCCGGTCAAGACCGGAACGAGCGACGGCTTTCGGATCGACGCTCGCAATGGAACGACCGGTGACCTCCTCTATAGCCTGGACTCGGACTACAGCGTGGCGACAGGCTCGAGTTGGCTTCCAAGCTATGGTCCGGCTCTGGACCACCAGAACCAGCTCTTCATGCCAGGAGCTGGGGGAACGATTTTGGTCCGAAAGAATGCGGATGCGGCTGGAATCGGACTTATGCGGGTGGTGTTCTACGGGGTTGACAACTTCAACGCTCAAAAAAACATCTTCGCCAATTACGTGAAGATCAGCACGCCCCTCACGGTGGATGGGAAAGATAACGCATGGTTTGGGTTTAGAACGTATGGGCAAGCCGAGGACGAGACTCCCATCGGGAGGCCGGGGCTGTTGAGCGGAATTGCAAGGGTTGATTCGAAAGGCAATGGGGTTTGGAAAAGCGCCAAGGCAATTGCAGGCGACCCGGACGCCCTGCGTATCCAAATGCAATGTGCGCCCGCCATCTCTGGAGATAACTCGCTTGTTTACATAGCGATTCAGTTGCGATATGGAGGCGGATATTTGGTGGCGATCGACTCTACGACCCTGGAAACCAAATACCGCGTGCGCCTTCTAGACCCTGACACGGGCAACGACGCCATCGTGACGAACCAGAGTTCGGCGTCGCCCACGATTGGGCCGGACGGCGATGTTTACTTTGGGGTGCTTTCAAACCCAGAGCAAGGCCACAACAAGCGCGGTTACATGCTCCATTTCGACAAGACCCTCGCCACCTTAAAGCTGTGCGGCTCGTTTGGTTGGGACAGTACGGCGTCGCTGATCCCTACTTCCACTTTGCCTGGTTACAAAGGGCCATCGTCCTATTTGCTTGTCACGAAGTACAACAACTACGCAGGGTTTGGCGACGGAATCAACAAGGTCGCTCTTTTGGATCCCAACGTGCCGATGCCGGACCCGGTGGGCTCGATTAACGTTATGAGCGAAGTTGAGACGATGCCTGGCATCACGCAAGACCCGACTTGGGTGAGTCCGGAATATCCGAACGCCGTTTATGAGTGGTGTGTGAACGCGGCTGCGGTTGATCCTGCTTCGCATTCAGTGCTCATTAACTCGGAGGACGGGCGGCTCTATCGGTGGGATTTACTGAAGAACGAGATCACGGAGGGCGTCCTCATGGAAGGGCCCCGAGGTCAGGCCTACACGCCAGTGATTTCAGGGCCGACGGGCATCTCTTACGCGATCAACAACGGGAAATTATTTGCGATCGGGAAGTAGGGCGTAGCCTAAAGCGTAAAGCGTAAAGCCTGATTTGACCGGTAAAGCTTGAAGTCTGGAGTCTGAGCCCGCGTCCCTACACCTGAGTTTAAAAACGAAGGGAGGCATTCCAGAATCGAACCCGCAGTTGGTCAACCAACGCTCTAAGCTCTGCCGTCCGCTCTACTGCTTCCTTGCTTCCTCCCCAAAAACCGGACACGATTCCTGCGAACTTTGCTAGGCCCCTTCAGGTCATTTGAACCAGATGGGCTGGACTCAACGCTGAGGCCACGCTCAAATTCGCTTAAAGGGGTTCAAAGGGAAATGACACCAACTGATTACAACCCGATGGCGTGGAACTGGGGGGCCATTGCGGCCCAAGCCGCCACCTTCGGGCTCAAGCTTCTAGGCGCGATCATCATTTTGATCGTCGGCTACTTCGTTGCACGTTTAGTGGCAAAAGCCATCGATAAGATCTTGCTCAAAATCGGGTTCGACAAGATCATTGAGCGGGGCGGGATCAAGCAGGCGATGACCAATACTGGCTACGATGCCGCGCGCCTCGTAAGTCAAATCATCTTCTATGCCTTGATGATTTTCGTCATCGCATTTGCGCTGAACGTCTTCGGACCCAACCCGATCAGTGACATATTCAGCCGGTTCATCGCATTCTTCCCGAACATCCTCGTGGCCATAGTGATTCTTATCGCCGCGGCGGCGATTGGCTCGATTGTTAGGGACATCGTTCGTGGAGCGATCGGCGGCCTCAGCTATGGTAGAGCTATCGCCACCGTGAGTTATGTCGGCATCTTGATGCTGGGCCTCTTCATGGCCCTGAGCCAGCTTGCTATCGCACCGGCGATCATCAACGGGCTCTGGTACGCCATGCTCGCTATATTCGTTGGCGTCTCCGTGGTCGCTATTGGCGGCGGCGGAATCAAGCCGATGGAAGAGCGATGGCGACGGGCCTTGGATAAGGCAGACGAGGAACTGCCCCGAGCCGTTGACCATGTAAGCGGCCAGACTCAATCGTATCAGTCGACCGGAGTGGGTTACCAAACCGCTTCCGCGCCCCAGATGAATCCGAACCAACCCGGAGTCGTCTATCCGATCCAGAATCCGAACAACCCCGGCTATCGCGGTTAAACGGTTTCCAAGTGCCTCCATACGCGGAAGAAGGATATTTCCCTCGACCCGCGATTGGAGGCCATCGTGTGGTTTCGCGGCTCGTGGTTTGTGGTTTGTGACCCGAACTTCACAAATACCATACAAACCACGGGCAACTCGTAATTCATTACCCCTAAAAGGACTCGCTCCATCGTCACGGATCACCGATCCGATTACTTAGCCGTTTCTAGCCGTCCACAGACTCACCGCTGCTTTTCTTGAAACTTCTTCAAATCTCACAGACTCACCTAGACGAAGTTGCCCAAGGGCGTCCATATCCGCTGCGCAAACGATTCCGATTTTGCGGTACCCGCCGATCGTGGGCCCGTCGGGCCCTAAGACAATAAGGCTGCCATCATTCGTGACTTGGATTGCGCCAGGACAGGCCGGCTCACTGAGCTTCTCGGGACCGGGGTCAAGATTGAGGCCGTCTAAGCGAATGCCGACTCGGTCTGAATCCAGGCGTACCTTCAGACCTTGGCAACCGACCAGGTGAGCCAGAAGCTCCGAATCTCCAAAGGCGATAGCTCGAATAGCACGCCCCGACTGTATGGATTGCAGTGGACGCCCCATGTCTTGACCATTGCTAAGCAGCCGCTGTCGATTGGGCTCCAGGGCGACGAGACCGCCCCCTCGCCTCACATTCTCGGATCCAACGCCTCCGGGGAGGCTCAAATACAATCTGGCTCCTTGAGTTGGGGCGGCGATCCGGACCTCTTGTCCAGCGTCTAGGTCGAGCTTACGCGGTGTCTGAACCAAGGAACCGTCAACTGTTACCGCACAAACGGCGCCGGCCATGCCAACTTCGATTGGGCGTAACGCGATCAAGCGGCCGGCGGCCATGGCTAGTTCTACACAGACGGCGTCCCAGTGATTTCCAAGCAAGGCGTTTGCAACGCCGTGGGACTCGCGGTCGAACGGACCGCCAGGCGGAACTCCGAAATGGCGCAAGCCGAACGTCCGCGGGCCTTGAAGGGACACATGTCCATAGAGCTCCGCAATCTCTAAGCTCACATGCCCGCCTCAAACATGGGGGAAGTCTATCTAAAGGATGAAGGATGAAGGATGAAGGATGAAGGATGAAGGATGAAGGATGAAGGATGATGGATGATGGATGAAGGAGAGGACAGTTCGGGCCAACGTTCATTAAACGAAGGAGTGGGTATAAACGCGGTGGATAAAATGAAGATCGAGGCGCTGGGAGATAGCGGCTGGATCATCCGGGATCTCGATTTTCCCGCCCATGCGGTTGCCGAGCAGCTTCGATTCCTAGGAATCCCCGGCCTCCTTGATGCGGCAGCAAGCTACGACACGGTCGGCGTATTTGGAGAGCCCGGCGCAGTGACCGAAAGACTCTTGGCCACTGCCCTGTCATCTATGTCCTCATTGCCGCCGCAGCCCTTGGTGGTTCACGAGATTCCAGTCTGCTACGAGATGGGTGAGGACCTTGCCGAAGTCTGCGATCAACTGCATCTGGAGGCCGAAGAGTTTAAGTCGTTGCACCAATCTCAGGAATACGAATGCTTCGCGGTTGGCTTCTGCCCAGGATTTGGCTATCTCGGGTGGCTGCCTGAACGGCTCGCGGGGATCCCAAGGAAACCAACGCCTCGCATACGAGTGGAAGCCGGATCAGTAGCCCTAACTGGCCGCCAAACCGCCGTCTACCCTCTGATCCGCCCTGGCGGCTGGAATATCATCGGCCGCACTCCGCTAACCCTGGTCGATGTCCAAGACAACTATTTCCCTATCACTGCCGGAGACTTCGTCCGCTTCGTGGCCATTCGGTTAGATGAATTCGATCCATTACTCGGAAAGAGGCTTTGACCGCCTATGTTTGCTTCGTTTACTTTAAAGGGATTGCCAAAGGGGCAATGAAGGCCGGATGGCAAATTTGGAAAATCAGCCAATAATCCTAAGGAATGAAGAAGGTGGACCTCAATGTCGACATCGGGGAGGGCTTTCCTCATGACCGAGCTCTCCTTGAGTTTGCCTCCAGCGCAAACATCTGCTGCGGCGAGCACGCGGGCTCCTGGGAACTAACCTGTCAAACGATCGAGCTCTGCAAATTCAAGGGCGTCCGGATCGGAGCCCACCCGGGCTTTCCTGACCGGGAAAATTTCGGACGGCGGACGCCCAGCGAAGATGAGATCGACGCTTTTCTTCTTAATGTTAATGGCCAAGTAGAGCGTTTCGTCATCGAAACCAAAGCTAGCTATGTAAAGCCCCACGGCGCTCTCTACAACATCCTTGCGTGCCGCGGCTTTCCCAACCAGTACGGTGCAACCATATACGGCGCCTGCGGGGGATCCCTTATCCACATCCTCATGCTCACCGGACTCCCGCCCATGCTCCTTCTAGGCTCCCGCGATGCAGAAGTGGTGGACGCCAGAGTCGCACCGGTGTGGGGCACCAAGACGATTTTCGAGGGCTTCGCCGACCGCAGGTACCGGTCCGACGGAACTCTCGTCCCTCGAACCGAGCCGGACGCCGTTCTTGAAGACCTCGCCGAGATTCGAGAACAAGTGCTCAAAGTTGCGCCCATCGTCGACTCCATCTGCCTCCACGGAGACACCCCGAATTGTCTCTTACTGGCGGAATCGGTTAAGAAAACCTTGATCGACGCCGGCTACGAAGTTGGCAACTGAAACTTTCGGCTTCCGAACGCCATCACCTCATCAAACTTGCCCAACCTCCCGCCATACCTAGCAAAAAGTAATCATTATGGTTTACAATATGGCAGTAGGAGAGTGATATGTTGCAAACGAATCACATGAAAGCTGCACCAGGAGCCTTGGACTCGATAAAGGCCCTTCGTCACAAGAAAGGAAAAGCCGCTGCGGGCGGGAAACTGGCTCCGGGGTTTAAACCCACGCCGAAATTCGACATGAAAAACGAAGGCGGATCGGTCATCAAGGACCTGGTTTTCATTAATTTTTACCTCGGCGCTTACCCCGCATCCGATCGGACAAACCTTGACGCCGCTTTGTCCGCCGCTTTTTCAGACCCAGGCTTGCAGAACATTGTCGCTCAGTACTACAACGGGTCGATCACCAGCAAGATGCTGCCTTCAAAGACGGTGCCAGGCAGCGTCAGCGCAACGTTCAATCGGGATTCCGTCGACGCAGTTTTGACGTCACTCTTCAACAGTGGCGCCCTGAGCGGGATCAACTTTGACCAGACCTTGGTGAACATCATGCTTCCTCCCGGGATCGTTCTGACGACCGATTCAAAGGGGGGCCCGGCAAAGGCGAAGGATGAGGCTACAGCTAAGGCGAATGTCAAAGTGGGGGATCTGAAAGAGAAGGATTCGTCGCTCCAGGGGCTTGGCGGCTATCATGGCTCTTCTCACATTAAGGATACTAAGGGAGCCCAGCAACGGATTTATTTTGCGGTGGGCGCTTACTCTCAGTTCCTGCCAAACGGCAGCGCCAACGGCATCCCGTTCTTTCCCGATCCTTGGAAAAACATTTCGGCGACGTTCTACCACGAGCTAAACGAAGCTCGGACTGACCCTGACGTTGAGGACGTGAACAAAAACATGCCAGGGACAAAGCTTGGTTGGTACTCCAAAACGGGGGGGGAAATCGGAGACATTCCGATGTCCGAAGCTGGGCAGCATCTCGGCATGGTGATGGTCGAAATTCAAATAGGCAACGGCGCCACCGTGCCGATCCAGCTCATGTATTCGAACTCTGTTCATGGTCCAGCTGTGCCTTAGATCAAGCGTTATCTTCTGGGGCCGTATTTCTTGGCAATGCGGCCCTCTTCTTTTCTTGCTCCAGATCGCCCCTACAGCTTCGGTAGCATGGAGTGAGTGGAAGACATTCGAGTCATCGTCCCAATCGCCTTGGAGCCAGGCACGGAAGAGCCCACCTACGCCAGTGAAGGGGCGGCGGGGATGGATTTGCGGGCCGCTGAAGAGGTTGAACTGCGCCCGATGGAGAGGAAGTTGGTTCCAACTGGAGTGCGGATGGCGATTCCGGAAGGGTACGAAGGCCAAGTGCGGCCACGGTCGGGTCTCGCTGTCAAGCATGGCGTGTCCATCGTTAATTCGCCGGGGACGATCGATTCCGATTATCGGGGTCAAATACAGATAATTCTCATCAACCTCGGCCAAGATGTCGTAAGATTTAATCGGGGCGAGAGAATCGCGCAACTAGTGGTCGCACCAGTTGCTCGAGCTCGCCTCGTTGTCGTTGCGAGCCTCGAAGAATCGGTTCGAGGCGAAGGAGGATTCGGTAGCACTGGCAGTTGATAAGAAGACAAGGCTTTGCGAACGGTGTTTCGCAAACGTGCCTGTCACAGAGGCGTTCTGCCCGGAGTGCGGAGCGGCGATGTCGCATGCCACCGGAGCGGAGGGCAGCGATACCGCCGTTTATCCTGAGTTGGCGCGCGCGAATCTGCTGCGCATGCGGGGCGACTACAAGGCCGCTGAAGATCAATGCCTTTCGATTCTGCGCCGATATCCTAACAATGCGACGGCCAATGTTCTCCTTGGCGACATCTGCACGGAGAAGGGCGACCTCGAGCAGGCTATGCAGTGGTACGAGATGGCGCTCGACCTCACGCCGGAAAGTCAGGCTGCGCAGCATAAGTTGGAGTTGGTTCGGCAACGATATAAGGACAAAGAAACCGTTCAGACCGTTGAGCAACTTGGCTTGCCGACCACGAAATCCAGAGCGGGGATCTACGCGATTTCATTGATCGTGGCCATTTTCATCATCGCAGTGGTCGCTTATGCCCTTGGTTTCAAGCATGAACAGAAGGCGGTCATGAACGACCCGGCCGTCATTCGTGCCCGCGGAACCTTGGAAAGCGGAACGCGACAGGGCGCCGGCTCTCCTGGAGGCGCTGTTCGGGAGGATGACCCGCTCCTAAAGACGATTCAGGGGACGGGCACCGAAGGGGCCCGGGTGCTGGCGGCAATTGAAGACCCGCGAACGCACGCTCTGACGGTGACTTACTCTCTGTTAGAGGGCGAAGAAGCGCGCTCGCTGGGGGCGTCAATCGCGGCGCAGGCCTTCGAGTCGATTTCTGAAGCTCCTTTAGTGACTTTGCGCGGTGTGAAGCAGGGCCATGTGGCGTACGTGGCGGATGCGATTCGGACTCGCTACGAAGAGACGTTGGCGCAAAGTTGGAAGACAGACCACGCGTCCGATCCGAATGCCTGGGTGGATCATGTTCTGCTAAACGAATGGCCGGCGCAAACGCCGCGCGCTCAATCGACACCGACCACTCAGCCACCCAATGCCGCTTCTGGGGG
>JANYLD010000129.1 GCA_025363835.1 Armatimonadota bacterium | reverse complement strand
ACTCTTCGAAGGGAGCTCCTCAAGGTTAAAATGGAACTGTTCGAACTAGAAAACTTGGTCAGCTTTTTAAATGAGGCAACCATCTAATTTCGGTCAGGTTTTTAAGTGAGGCGCCACGCTTTGGGTCGGTAAATGGTAAGTGGTAAGTGGTAAATGATAAATGGCGGGGGATTTTTCCGGATTTCACGCGCAGGCGCAGAGACGCAAGGGAGCAGACAACGAATCCCTCAACCCACCCTACTGGGTTGAGGGTAGTGATGTTGGAATATTCAGTGAAGTCCGCACTTACCGGATGATGGGACCCTCAACCCGGTTGGGCGGGTTGAGGGATGGTCGGATGCCAGAACTACTCCAGAGTAAGGATCTCCGGCCCTTCCCGGGTGATGGCGATCGTGTGCTCGAAGTGGGCTGATAAAGAGCCGTCGGCGGTTTTTAGGGTCCATTTGTCGGCGAGGGTGACCACTTTGAAGGTGCCTGCGTTAACCATGGGCTCGATGCACATGGTGATGCCTTCTCGGAGGACCTCGCCTTTGCCGGCTCGGCCGAAATTGGGGACGGCGGCGGGTTCTTCGTGGAGATTGCGGCCGATGCCGTGGCCGACCAGGTCCCGCACCACAGAGTAGCCGTTGGACTCCACGTACTTTTGCACGGCCGCGGAGACATCGCCAATTCGGTTGCCCACCCTCGCTTTGGAAATGCCCTGGAAAAGGCTTTCTCTGGTCACGTTGAGTAGGCGCTGAGCCTCTTTGGAGATCGTACCGACCGGGTAGGTCCAGGCGCCGTCGGCATGCCAGCCGTCCAGCTGGACGCCAAGGTCGAGGCCGATGATGTCACCTTCCAGAAGCGCTGTTGCGTCGGGGATGCCGTGGACCACGGTGTCGTTCACGCTGATGCAACTCGAGGCAGGAAATCCTCGGTAGTTGAGAAAGCTCGGATGGCCGCCAGCTTCTTCTATGATCCGTTTGGCTAGCGCGTCTAGCTCGGCCGGGGTGGTCTTGCCCGGAATGATGGCCTCCGACATAACGCGAAGGGCGCGTGCCACCACGCGCCCTGCCTTTCGCATCTTTTCGATATCGGCTCGGCTTTTAAGAACGATCATCGACGATCTGACTATAGACCTCTTCGGGAGACTTGGTGCCGTCCACGCGCTTCAATAGTCCTCTAGCGGCATAGTAATCGCGCACCGGGGCGGTCTGCTCGTGAAATACGCGCAGGCGCTCTTTAATGGTTTCGGGCTGGTCGTCGGTGCGCATGATGAGGGGACCGTCGCACTTGTCGCAAAGCCCCTCTCGCTTGGGCGGGTGGCTGACGCTGTGGTAAATCTCGCCACACTTCGTACATCCTATTCGGCCGGAAAGGCGCTGGATGACGACTTCGTCGGGCACGTCAAGAGAGACAACCATGTCGAGATTGACCTCCATCTCGAGGAGTATCTCGTCAAGAGCTTCCGCTTGGCGGATGTTGCGCGGGAAGCCGTCGAGAATGAACCCGTGCTTGCGCACATTGTCGCTCCCAATCCGCTTTCGCATCATCTCGATTGTGATGCCACTCGGGACTAGCTCGCCGCGCTTGATATAGCTTTGGGCGAGGTGGCCAAGGTCTGTCTCAGCCTCCATCTCAGCACGAAAAATCATGCCCGAAGAGAGCGGGACGGGTCCAAGGCGCTCTTGCAGAAGGGCCGCTTGAGTTCCCTTCCCAACTCCGGGCGGGCCGATCAGGACCATACGTAAATGTCGAGTTTCTGAGCTCAATGGATCTTTCTCTGTTTCAAAGCCAGCTTCAATGGTGGCATCTGGAGCGGACATCGTTGGCTGCACCTCCGGAGGCTAGTTTACATCTTTGGCCTTACGGCGTGGGGCTCGGTTCTAGAGGTCTGAACGGATACTTTAAGTTTGCCTGTTAAGCTCCGATTGAGAAGCTCGAAGTTTCGGCCAACTTGAAGAACATTCAGATTGGATTTGGGACGAAGTCCACAAATGGAAGTGCCCGCTTTGAGAGCAGCGGCTTGACTGTTCCCACTTCCAGGCGGGCAATATTGTTGGAGGTCGCAATCCCGACGGAAACCGGGTGCCTTGCGCTTCTCCTCGCACGATGATCTGCGGGAGAGGCCGCTTAGTTGGTTGTGTCGCGCACTCAAGCGTAAGACCTGCTTTAAATGAGCCGTCAATGGCCACGAAGAGAAATGCAGCGTCCTATCTAGGCACTGGAACCTGAACTAGTTTCCGACGCAACCCGAGTCGTTGGCGCTCGGGGTGATATTGACCTGTAGGCCCTTGGCCGGGGGCGCTGCTTTGGCGGCGTCCATCGGGGCGGGCGCAGCCGCGGTCGAGGCGAGCGGTGATCGCATTGCAATCGCAACCGTCAACAGCAACATGAGCGTTCCGCAGACCGCTATAAGTCGGTGATTCTTGCTACTCATCTAATCCTTCTCTGGCGGCTTTCAAACCAATCGTGTTCCGTATCCGACGACCCGCCTAAGAAATAGTATAGGCTCAAATCAGCAAACCTGTTCTGGGAAGACAAAAAAGAGAGCCCATTGGGAAAGAGATCTACTGCGAATGCTTGGCTTTCGACCCTTCGGGGGCTGCTGCCCGCTGCCGGGCTTTACCCAGCCGGCGTACTGACGCTTTCCTATTTTGAGGGGATCAATGTGCCGTGCGGAGAATCGGCGGGGTGCGAGTTGGTATCTAAAAGCGCCATCGCCGCGCCCGGAGGGATTCCCATTGCTTTAGTCGGTTCGCTGGCGTATCTAGCGCTCGTCATCTGCGGCTATGCCGGGTTGGGTAGATCCAGCGCCGCCCCTGTCTTTCGAAGCATCGGTTACGTGCTTTCGGGCGTCGGCGCATTGGTGAGCGTCGGGCTGACGATCTATTCGGTCCGCGTTATCGGCGCCACGTGCCGGTGGTGCCTCGCCTCGACGATCATCTTCTGCCTGACACTCATTCTCTATTCGGTCTCGGCATCCATGAGCCAACCCATCTCCGATCTCGCGACAAGGCTCGGCAGATTCCTCGTCGTGTGGTGCGCGTTCGGATGCGGCACTGCTATTATCGCGGCGACTCATTTTATGCAGAACGACCCACCCGCGATCAATGCGAGGGTCTTGGGGAACACAAAGCTGGAGGATCTGATTCCAGATCGGGCGCCTTCCCTTGGCGACAAGCACGGCGATTTCATTGTCGTCTTCTTCGGCGATCTTCAATGCCGGACCTGTAAGGAGGCGTTGCCGAAGATCGCGAAAGAAGTCGAAGCGACGCCACGCACCCGCCTGGTCTACCGATACTTCCCACTGAGCTTCCACGACTTCGCAAAGGAAGCGGCGATCGCTGCCGAGAGTTCGCGCAAGACGGTCGGATTCTGGCCGTTCGTTTGGAAGCTCTACTCGAACCCCGACTATCTGAATCATGACTGGTTGCGTAAGACCGAGAGGTGGGCGAAGCTTGAGGACAAGATCGTCGGCGATGGCTTTGTCGACGATGCCGCGAAACAGCAGGTTGAATCCGATCACACGTTCGGCACCCACCTCGGAGTCAAAGGAACACCCACTATCCTTATCATCGAAGGAAAGAAGGTGACGGCGCTGTCGTACAAGGTAGCGCTGGATAGGATTCGTGAGAGGCGGAAACTGCAGGCTAATGCCTTTAAGCTTTAGGCCGGAGTTTTTGTGGTTGCGACGAGCGGCACAACCTCCGTCGCGGAACCGGGATTGAACGTCTAATTTCCCAACCGCCTAAGCCTAAGACCCATACTGCTTCATCAGCAGGTTGGCTTCGATCTGGCGCATCGTTTCGAGGGCAACGCTTACCATGATGAGGAGGGTTGTGCCGCCGATCACGTTGATTCTTTCCATGCCGGAGATGGCGGGAACGATGAACTGGATGAGGGCGATTGCGGACAGGAAGGCGGCGCCGACAACCGTGATTCTCGAGATCACGCCGTCCAAGAAATCTTTGGTCTGCTTGCCTGGCCTCACGCCGGGGATGAATGAGCCCGCACGCTTCAGGTTGTTTGCAATGTCTTCCACGTTGTACTGGATGGCGGTGTAGAAGTACGTGAA
>JANYLD010000089.1 GCA_025363835.1 Armatimonadota bacterium | reverse complement strand
CAAAATGCAGAAACCTCCATGTTCCTCTGGGGGTTCACCCCTAGCTATTGTATCGCCGCTTGCTTCCAAACGACAAATTTGCAATGCAAGAATGCCACAAGTGCCGCACCTTTAGCAAAGGTTATGTGCATCGTTCGGCCTAAAACATCTAGGATTGCTGGATTTTTGATTGCCGATTGCTTGATTGGGGGACGCAGACGGGTCACGGGATGCGGATTCAGGATTCAGGATTCAGGATTCAGGATTCAGGATTCAGGATTCAGGATTCAGGATTCAACTCTGACGAAGCGTGGCGCACCTCGTATCTCGCATCTCGCATCTCGCATCTCGCATCTCGCATCTCGCATCTCGCATCTCGCATCTCGTATCTCGTATCTCGTATCTCGCATCGCCCATAATTTCATCCAATGATCGCGGACAACTTGCCCGCGTCGACTCTGGATGCGGAGCGGCGTGCTGCCAGCGAGCAGACGTTCGTCCGAATCCTCGCCATCGTTGCCGCGGCCTTTGCCGCCCTGCCGGACCTTTTTAATTGGCTAACTCGCTTCGGCTCGGGCAAGACCTATCTCGGCATCCAGTACAACCTAGACGACCACATGGTCTATGCGGCTTGGATGCGGCAGGCGATGGATGGCCGGTTCTTCTTTGACAACCGGTTCACGACCGACCCCCAGCCTGGTCTGACGGTCCACATTTATTTCCTGTTACTGGGCTGGGTCGCCAAGATCGTTGGTATCTCTCTGGCCATGTCCGTGGCCCGGATCAGCCTGAGCGCCGCCTTCGTTTTTCTCCTCTACCGGCTTGTCCGCCGCGTATGTCCGGACGTTTACACGACTAAGTTGGCTATGTCCCTGGCTGTCGTTGGCGGCGGAGTCGGGTGCCTGGTTTGGGCGGATTTTGGACGCACGATCCAACCGCCCGGCAGCGGCGCCCTACGGAATCTGTTTCTAGGCTTACTTCCAACCGATGTTTGGCAACCGGAGGGTTACGTCTTCCCTTCCATGCTCACGAACGGCCTGTTCATGCTCAGCTTGTGCCTCATCGTTGTCGCCCTTCTCGCGTTCTTGTCGGCAAAGGAGGATTGGAGGTGGGTTTTGCAGGGAGCGGTAGCGATGTTCGTGCTGATGAACATCCACAGCTACGACGTCCTCCTCGTCGCCTTCCTGATGGCGGGCCTGCTCGTCATGGCGATCGCTCAACGCCAACTGACGATTGGATGGCTCGTTCGATCCCTCGCAATCGCTCTAGGTGCGGCGCCCTCTGCTTTATGGTTCACCTATGTGCTCCAAAAGGATGCGGTCTTCCAAGCTCGAGCAGCAACGCCAACATTCGCAGGCAATTTCCGGCAAGTTGTCTTTGGCTATTTGCTTCTGATGATTCTCGGCCTCGCAGCACTGGCCTTCCGTCCGGAATCATCAAAGCGAGAGTTGTTCAGCCGGTCGGCAGGGCTGGGACTGGCGGTGGCCGTTTTCGCGGGCATGTTCGTCGCTGCCGGCTCGCATCCGGGCGATGGCTATTTCATGTCGATGGTTGCCTGGCTCGCCTGCATGGGATGCGCCCTCCTTGCACTAGCGCTCGTTTCAGATGCGAATCCTGCCCGGAATCTGGTTACCTCTTGGGCGCTCCTCGGCACCCTGGCACCGTATTTTCCAGCCCTCTTCGAGCGCAAACTATCCATAGGCCTCGCCATTCCGTGGGCCATTCTGGCGGCCATCGCGGTAGGGACGATGACCCGCAAGCTGGACCGGAGCACTCGAAATTTGGCTCTCGTTTTAACGATCTGCCTGCTCGGCGCAACCTCGGTGCGATGGTTCAGGAGGGAGTTCGAGCTCGCAGCACTAGACGTTTCTAACACGACGACCCACCCCGTTTTTCTAGGCATCGATGAAACCCAGATCGTCAACATCCTGAATGGGCTTCCAAAAGGTCGAACAGTGGTGCTTGCCATGCCGGGAGTTCCGCTGCCGGATTCCCAAACCGCGGGCGCCTTCGTCTCACCCTATCTGCCCGATTTGAACCCGATCCTGTCTGGAATCACCGGGGTCTACACCTATGCGGGGCACTGGAGCGAGACACCGGACTATGACCGAAGAAGAGCTCTTGAGACGCAGTTCTTCCTAAAGGGTTTTCCCGACGACAAGCGCCAGGAGTTTCTCCAGATGACCCAAGCCAACTACATCGTGGCGCCCGTGCCCCAGACATTCACTCAGCTGCCCCTCGAGGATCTGAGTCAACTTGGAGAGGTGGTGTACAGTGGCGTCCAGTTCAAATTAGTGCGAGTCCGCTGAGACGAGCTTTAGTTGAGTTGGCTCTGACCGGATTGCAACAGGTGACCCGCCTACGGCGACGATCTTCTGTCCGCCTTTGTAGTAGCTCGTGCCAAGTGACTCCCGCCTGACCTCTTTACCCTCTCGGTAAACGACTCGATACGTCTTCACGGATTCCCCCGCGGCACCCTTGTCAATCACTTTCTTCTGCCCGGCCGGCAAAGTCGGATCGGAGATCAGTTGGGTGCCGGGGTCCCACCGCTGCTTGCCGGTGCTCTCAATCTTCACTTTCATGCCCGGGTCCCTCTTCCCCAAGATTCGGAAAGTGAGTCTGCCTGGGTGATACTCGGAGCAAATCGCTATTGAAGAGGCCGTGTTGTTCTCAATCGCTAGGTCCAAAGCGCCGTAGTCCACAGTCGCATCTTGGCCTGGCGGCACATAGGGGACGGGCATGGAGTGGTTGTGGCGCTGTAGGATCTTCAGATTGGCGAAAAGGGCCGCATTGTAAAGCGTAGTGCTCACTTGGCAGATCCCCCCGCCCACGTCCACGTCGTGCTTTCCCTTCTTGTACACACCCGCCACTTGAAAGCCACCCGCCTCAGTGCGACGTCCGACGGTGTTGTTGAAACTCACGTGCTCACCCGGAAGGAGGACGAGGCCGTTTAATTTTGAACTGGCGAGTTTGATGTTATTGCAACGGCTTTTTTTGCCTGTAGAAAAGTGCGTCGTAAACTCCGGTAACCACTTCGCTGACACCCTGTAGCTGTTGGTCAGAAACCCGTTTCGGCCCTTGGGCAAACGGCACTTCAAGGCTGGTTCTGAATGCAACCGCCTTCAGAATTCTTGTCCGTAGCTTTTGAACATCGACACGGGGCTCGCCCGTTTCGGGAATGCGAACGATGCGGCCGTGAGAGTAGAACGCCTTGGCCGAGGTTGAGTCGTTTGCCTGGTTCACGATCGCGTCGGCCAACGGGCCGAGGTTTCCAATTTTCAGGGTCAGAATGGGAGCAATCTTGCTCGGCTTCGGCTTACGTATCAAGTCAAGAAGCGTGGATCGGGGCGCTCTTTGCAGGCTCGCGACCTCGTCGAAACGGATGCCAAGTTTTGCAGGCGTTTCAGTGCATGCATGTGGCAAGCGCGCGCTTTTCAAAACAAGAGGCTTATTCTCCGCGGACTGCCACCACGCTGCCAGTTTCGCTCTGGCTTGGCCCTGCGTCAAATCCCCAACGGGGATGGGGCCGATGCTGGCGCCAGGACGAATTCGAGTGCTTGCTTCTACCGACAGCATCGTAGCGCCCGTTACCAAGACCGCAACGCCAATGAGGGCGCCTTTTACAACTTTGTTCATCCTTGATCGCGCGTTGCCTGCGCTTCAGCGGGCCAAGCCCGTTCCTTTACTGGGATTATGGGCTGATGCAGATCGATTTGGAGACCCAAAAATCAGCGGCATTGGTCCCAATTTCCGCCAAGTCCAAGAGTAAACTCCGGCCATGCCCAAGTTGGTCTGGCTGAACGGTGAGGTAATGCCTCTTGAGAGTGCGGTTGTTCCGGCAGCGGATCACGCGCACCTGTATGGTGATGGTCTGTTTGAGGGAATCCGCATCTATAGCGGAAAGATTTTCAGGCTGGACGAGCATCTCGACCGGCTTTACCACGGGATCAACTATCTCGGCTTTGAAACGAGGATGAGCCAGAAGGATCTGCGCCAGGTTGTCATCGACACTTGCAAGCAGGCAGAGATTCAGGACGGCTACATCCGACTGAACGTCACGCGCGGAACCGGACTTGGCCTGGATCCGAAGAGCATCAAGCCGACCAATGTGATGGTCATGATCAACTCGCTGTCCCTCTATCCGCCGGAGGCTTATGAAATCGGACTGAAGGTCGTCACCTCTTCGGTTCGCGTCATTCCCGCTGACTCTCTGGACCCGCGGGTTAAAGCGATTGGCCGTTACGTCTCCAACATTTACGCAAAACAGGAAGCCAACCGACAGGGCGCCGGTGAGGGCTTAATGCTGAATCATCAGGGGCAAGTGGCGGAATGCACGGGTGATAATATCTTCCTGATCCATGGGAAGACCATCCGAACGCCTCATCCTTCCTGCGGCATCCTCGCCGGGATTACCCGTCAGACCCTGATCGATTTGGGCCGAGAAAAGGGCTACACGGTCGAAGAGACTGTACTAACCCCATTTGATGTCTACTCGGCAGATGAAGCGTTCCTCACTGGGACAGCCTGTGAGGTCATTCCGATGATCGCGCTTGACAATCGGGCAATTGGTTGCGGAAAGCCAGGCCAGATCACGCAAGAACTCATGGCCGCCTTTCGAGAGGCCACCGCAACCGGCGTTCCCTTTTGATTTGCGAGCACTGTGGCGCCGTAGCGAAGTTCTCAGTTCGAGAGCATGGGGCCACGACGCGGCTGTGCTCTTCTTGCCTCGACAAGCTTTATCCTGACTTAAGGCTTGGCTCTCTTTCCCGAGGCTTCAGCCTCCCTCGCGCGGCGGGCACCTGTCCGCACTGCGGATGGACGAGTCAGAAAGCCAAGGAGACGGGCCTCGTCGGGTGCCCCCTTTGCTACGAGGCCCTAGACCCGGCCATCTGGCCGGATTTTGGGATTCACCTGGTGGGGGCTTCGCAGTAAATCGTTAATCGTAAATCGCCGGAGGGATAGGACGAATTGGACCTATAGAGCAAGCCCATTACGGGTGTTGGCCGTTCGAACTCAAGAATACAGAACCCTCAACCCGGTAGGGCGGGTTGAGGGATGGGATTCACCGCGCTAAGAACGAGAATCGAACGTCGCG
>JANYLD010000059.1 GCA_025363835.1 Armatimonadota bacterium | reverse complement strand
CGAAACCGAGGAAGGTGCAGGTGACGCCGCGGGATTTGATCTCGGCGGTGTGGCCAACGATCGTCTGGAAATCTTTGATGCCCTCGGTCGGGTCGCCATCCGTGAGGACAACTAGCCGGGTAGCACGTCCTGGTTGATCGCCCGCAATGATCTGTTGAAATCCCACCCTCATACCCTCGTAAAGGTTGGTCGTATTGCCCGCAACGATGTGGGAGATCCCTTCCTTGATCATCTGCTTGTTCGTCACTCGCTGGGGCGGCATCAGAACATCGACCATCTGCTCGAATGTGACGATGCCGAGGACGTCGTCTTGGTTAAGCATGTCGACGACGTGGGTGCACGCCATCTTCACGTATTCCAGCGGCGGCCCCTCCATCGAGCCGCTGCGGTCAATGACCAGACACAAGTTCAGCGGCGTCCGGACGCCGCCGCCCAATGAACCGGTGGCATGAAGCTCTACCAAGAACTGCTCCCTCGCCGGCCCATTGGCCATCGTCGCCGCACGGCCCGCGAGCACTTCGATGCTCAAAGCCTTTCCGCCAGGCGCAAGAGCGTCCATGGCGGTCGTCTTCCCAAAGTCGGCAGCGTTAAGCGCCTGCGTCTTAAGAGGGTCTTGCAAGTTCTGGATATTCGTGAGCAGGGTTTTGTTGGGGTCCATGGAGTTGCTCGTAAATCGTAAATTGTAAATTGCAAATTGCCCGGATCCCCTTATGTCCTATGAGTCCTATTGGGTCCTATTCCACTGCGGCGATTTACCATTTACGATTTACGATTTACATTTCAATTTCACTCTACACGAAACGTCGTTGCACCTATTCTGACGAGATCGCCGGGGTTCAGCGTTGCAGAGGTGACGCGTTGTCCGTTGAGGAACGATCCGTTGGTACTTCCAAGGTCCTGGAGGATCAGGCCGGTTGGGCTTGGGGTGATGCTGGCATGGCGGCGGGAGACGGAGGTGTCGAAGCCTAGAGTGAGGCCGGCGTTCTCGCGGCCGATCTCGAGGAAGTTGGTGATCGGAAAACGTTGGCCCGCCATGGGGCCATCGGTGGCGACAAGTGTTGGTGCATAGGAGGGCGTGGCAACCACGGTTGTGGGCTGCGAGGGGATGGACTGCATAGGCATTGGTTGGTAGCCAGGAGTCGGCTGCATTGGCATAGGGTAGCCGGGCATCGGCATCGGAATCGGTTGTCCGGGACCGGGTATGCCGCCTATTGGCATGGCATAGCTCAGGGGCGCCTTCGCCGAGCCCTTAAGAAGAAACTGCAGGACCGTGTTTCCAATTTGAATGTGCGCTCCATTTATAAGAGGCGCAGTGGTGACGGGCTGGCCATCCAAAAAGGTAGGGGTTCCGCTTCCCGCGTCGGCGAGCCAATAATCGTGGCCCTGACGGTCGATAAAGGCGTGAACGGCGGCAACAGCTGGGTCACCGAATATGGGAATCTGCGCCAACTCGTTTCGGCCGATCATGTTGCGGGCCGCGAAGATGGGCCACTCGCGCCCTTCATTCTTGCCAAGAGCCTGCCGCACCCACGCTTGACGGGCGATCTGCTCGGCAAGGCCGATAAAGAGGCCGATAAGCGCGCCCATCACGAGTGAATAAGCAGCTCGCGGTATCTGGCCAACTTCGCCCTGCTGAACGCCTTGGGCAGCAAGACTGGGGATGGCAGCGATCGATCCAATCGTGTCAAAAAGCAAACCACCCATTGCTCCGCCGATGGTGCCGCCGATGAGTCCGTGGACGATTCGGCGTTTGTCGAGCGTGCCGACTCCTATGGCGCCCCCGATGAAGGTACCGAGAGGGGTCAGCGCCAGGGTTCTGGCGAGGATGAGGAGAGCGGAGTTCGAGCGGCCCGAGGCGACGGCGACCATGATCGCGTCAAGCGACTGGCCGAAAACCATCCGGACGAGGCTATCACCAAGGTGATAGCCAAAGCCGGCGCCGATGCAACCGAGTAGACCACCAAGACCGAGTCCAGCCAACAGCTTCGTGCGGCTGCCTTGAAGGTAACCGTTGTAGCCACCGACCGCGAGACCGATGAAGCCTCCCCAGGCAAGGATCAGGTGGGTTTCGAACGCGTTCCAGCCGTCCGGATTGGCAATGGGCGAGTCCGCGGGACGGGTTGGCTCGAAGATCGTCCAAGCGAGCAAGGCGGCAAGAGCCCCGATTAGCATTCGAAAGATAACTTTGCTCATCAGCCTTCCAGCCTAAACTTCACAGCACCGAATTGAAGGTCGTCGCCGCTCGACAAGTTCACATCCGTATCGATGCGACGCCCGTTTACAAAGGTTCCGTTCGTGCTTCCCAAGTCTTTGACGCTGACGCTCGATCCTTGTCGAGTTATCGAGGCGTGGTGACGGGAGACTGAGCTTTCTCCCACTAGGCTTAATCCGAGTCCGACCTCGCGCCCGACGATCGTCTCTCCTTGCGCCACTTGAATGACTTGCCCGTCGGCTGCGATGAGGCGCGGTTCCTGGGAAATCGCTGCAACCGGAGCGGCGGTCACCGGATCCGCGTCGGCGAGGATGATCTTGCTGGGAGGAGCAGGCTTTGCCGGCTCAACGTCGGCTACCGCGGCCGTGTCATCTGCGGGAGCTTGGGGCTGCGGGACATCCACTCCCGCCTGCTTAAGCCGTGCAGCCAGCCACTCCGGATTCTTCATCGCCCATAGGTACAGCCAATAAGCGGCCCCGACCGCCGCCGCAAGGGCAATGACGTAGACAACGAGTGTTCCGAGCAAGTTAGCCCGCGGGGCTTGAGCACTCTTTACCGGCCTGACCGCTCGAGTGTTGGCTGGAGTGGAAACTGGAGTGATCGTCTCGACCGCGTTGGGCACCGCAATGGTGAGCAAGGGGTCCGGCGTGCGGCGGTCTAAGTCAAGCGTGAATTGCTGCACGACCGGCGTTGCCGCCGTTCCTCCGCTGCGATACTCAACAGTCACATACACCGTTCCGGGCTGAACCGCGTAGAAGTCCGCTTCACCTTCCGCCGAGCGGTCGAGGATTTGATTTTGCTCACGCGCCTTGTCCTTCAGACTGACTCGCGCTGCCGCGACCGGCTCACCTTGATACTGGACCTGAACGCTGACGATGCCGATCCTCGAAAGGTTTTTCTCGGTGACGTGCCAAAACTTGCCAACGTTGCTCACCGCCTTGGCGGCCAGGTTCCCGCTGCTCCTGTCCCAAACGTACAGCGCTCCACTGCCCGGAAGAGTGATATCCGCCGAACCTCCGTCATGCTCGTCTAACTCGACCGGCTTGCTTTCCGGCAATTTAGAGGAGAAATACGTTACGAAGTGCCTGGGGGAATCGAATTCAACATGCGCCGTCGTCTGCGCGAACGCAAGTAGCGGTGCCACTGAGAGGGCGAGCGGCAAGAGGAATTTCAGGTGCACCAATTGGATTGTACGTTGAGCCGCAGGGTATTCGATGCTGGATATTGGGTTCGCGGGTTCGGTAAGAAGGATTCGAGGCGAATCTCTAACACTTAGCCAAGAATCTGCATGCGTGCTCTGGGCAAACGCTCAATCAAGTCGGTGGCGCTGAAGCCGACGGTTCCGATTTCGGTGGCGCAGAGGTCTCCGGCGAGGCCGTGCCAGTAGGCGGCGGTGGCGAGGGCGTCGGCGGGAGCAAGTTTTTGGGCCAGGAGGGTTCCGACGATGCCGCTGAGGGCGTCGCCCATGCCGCCCGTGGCCATGCCGGAGTTGCCGGTGGGGTTGATGAAGAGAGGTTGGCCGATGCTGGCGGAGATGGTGTAGGCGCCTTTGAGGAGGGTTGGATGTTTCAGTTTCTCGGCGGCTTCGCGGGCGGCTTTGAAGCGGTCGGCTTGGATTTCCTCGGCGGTTTTGTCCATCAGGCGGGCTAGCTCGCCGGGGTGAGGGGTGAGGGCGCACTCGTGGGCGGGGAGCTCGACACCCATGCTGACGCAGTTAAGGGCGTCGGCGTCGATGAGGGCGGGCTTGGTCCATTGCTTCCAGACCTCGGCGAGGCAGGTGCGGACGCTTTCTTCATGCGACAGGCCCGGGCCAAAGACCGCTGCGTCGCACTTTTCCTGGCGGTCGAGGATAGTTTGAGCTGCCTCAGCGGCAATTTGGCCGTCATGCTCAGGCAGCGGAAGCAGCAACGCTTCTGGCATATGACCGGCGACGATCTGGCAGACGCTGGGCACGGAGGCGACGGTGATGAGGCCTGCGCCGGCCCGTAGAGCGGCTCTGGCCACCATGACGGCCGCTCCCGGCATGTCTGCGCTGCCGGCCACGATGAGAAGCGAGCCGCTTCGGCCCTTATTACTGGCGATTGGGCGGATGGGGAATGCGGGCCTTATGAGGTCCGCGCGGAGAAGAAGAGCTTGAGTTGGGCCGAGGAGGTTTTCCGGATAGCCGATGTCGGCCACACTCCAATGGCCCGATTGCTCCAAGCCTTTGCCCTGGAAAAGGAACGGCTTGGGCAGCCCGAACGTGACGGTGCGCGCGGCCCTGATCGAGACGCCAAGCTCCGCGCCCGTGTCGCAATCGATCCCGGTAGGAATGTCGACCGCGACGATGGATTTGCCACCTTCGTTGAGCATTTGGACCGCCAGTTTAATGTTGCCTTCAACCTCGCCCGTGGCGCCCGTGCCGAGTAAGGCGTCCACGCAAAGCTCCGAGCCTCGTATCGCTTGGCGAAGTTCCGAAATCCAGGTCTCAACATCCGCGAAAGTGGGCCGGACGCCCGCAGTGGTGGCTCTGCCAAGTTGCTCGCGGGCATCCTTGCTGAGCTCGTCCTCATTCTTGGCGATGATGAAGCAGACAACCGGGCGGCCGTGCTCGCGGAGAAGCCGGGCCACAACCAGCCCGTCGCCGCCATTATTTCCTTTTCCGCACACAACAACCGTGCGGCCGGCCTTGGAGAGATACTCCTGGGCTGCTTGAAAGGCGGCAAAACCCGCTTGTTCCATCAATGCCAACGCAGGAACCCCGAAATCGGCGATGGCCTTTCGATCGATCTCACGAGATTCGGCGGCGGTGGCAATCCACATGGTCTAGGCTGCCTCGACCCGCTCGATAGCTTCGAGCTTAAGAGCCCCACCGCATCGGGCATGCACGTATTTGCGCCTCCGAGGTAGGCGGCGAGCCCGGTCCAGCTTGGAGCCGCACTTTAGGCAGCGGTACACGACCTTTTGCTGAGTGCTGTTCCGCTGGACAGGATAATTGTGCTGAACCTTCGGCTCCAAGCCCAAGTCGACCATCGCCGCGCGCCAGTGGACCCCATGGCCCGCTGCTTTACGCCCATGGCGCTTGACGGCGAGGAGGTGGGCGTACTCGTGCTTGAGCGTCGAGGCGAGTCGCTCTTCATCCGTGAGGACGAGGCTACTGAGGGCGATCTCTCCTCGTTGGTAGTAAGCGAGGCCGGCGGTGACCCTTAGCTTCTTCCAAGTTAGTTTAGGCTTGTATCCAATCGGGAATTGCTCGCAAAGCCGCAGTAGGAGTTGTTCCGCGTAGGCTTCGAGCAAAGTTGGCATGCGAAAAGTCTACTCGCCACCTTTGATAAAAACATGCCTTCCCACGATTGGCCCCATCGACATATCGAGGCCATCCAGTTCGTGTTTGGCCTCCACGTATTTGAAGCTCATCACCTGACTGTAGGCTTGGCGGACTTCCTGCGGGTCGAGCGGTTTAACGCCGACGGGGCGCTGGAGGTTGCCGCCCTTGTCGTCGAATTCGATCAAGTTGGAGGTGAGGTAGATATTGTCCTTCTTCTTTTGCCAAGTGCCGCTGACGTCCACGATCTGGGCGACGCTCTCCATGTGCATCTTGTATTTCATGCCCGTCGCATAGAGTTGCAGGTAGCCCCTATAAACCCATTCAGGACGCATTTTGACTTTGCGGTCGGCCGGCATAGCGTTAAATCCCCCGGTCCAGTAACCCGCTATGGGGATGATCGAGGAATCGGTGCAGCCGGCGGCGATGATGAATACCAATACGCAAAGCAAGCTTCTATAAAAGTCATAGACCCTGCTTTCGGACCGCCTATGGAGGCGGCGCAGCTTCATCCTCTCAGGTCCCCCGCGTGTCGCCAAACAGGTCGATTTGAAGACGGGGCGTGAGGGCGAAGCCGTGCTTCATGCATGTGGGAACCAGCATACGCTCACGGTGGTGGACGGTTTCTGAGTCTCGGCCTTCGGCCATTAACATCACTCGGTGATCGGGTTTGATTTGGAGTTTCTCAAGTAGGGCGAGAATCTCTGGCATGTCGTCATCCGCCTCTGGATTAACGACGAATTTCAGTTGGTAGTCGTAGGCTGAAATCAAACGGGACAAAGCGTCCACGTTCGTTCTTGTCGACTCATGTCGGTCTCGCCAGCCTGAAGCGGCGTCTGGAGCAGAGTTCGCCAGTTTCGGGCTAACCGACATGAGATCGCAAGGTAGGTCTCGGTAAACGGTGCCCGCCGTTTCAATCGTGATGGTCTTGCCCTGGGATTTGAGCTCCTCCGCCAAGGTGACGATCGCATCGAATAGCAACGGCTCACCCCCCGTGAGGACGACGTGTTGAGTCCTAAAGCTCGCTAATTGGGCGAGGATTTCGTCAGTGCCTAAGACCGGCCCTTCGGGCTCCCAACTCGCGTAAGGGGTATCGCACCAGGAGCAGCGGAGATTGCAGCCGCTGACTCGGATGAAGGTGCTCGGCGTCCCCGCCCACCGTCCCTCCCCTTGAATGCTCGCAAAGATCTCCGCTACGCGGAGCTTTCCTGGAGCTTTGGTTGGCACGAGGGGAGTTTACTGGCGTCAGGGGACGCCTTGCTGCCTTTCGAAGTTTCGGGGTTTCGGCGTTTCGGCAGAGCGGCGTTGCGGCGGATCGGCATTACGGCGCTACGGTGTTGGGATGTTTCCCACTAGCTCAAGTCAACTATCTCAGGTACCGACCTAGGAACCGACTCCCGTAACGCCGCAACGCCGCAACGCCGAAGGGCCCGATCCGCTGCAACGCCGCTCTCAGTTAGGATTAATCCATTCCGCCAGTTCCTGGCTTCCGATCCGGAAGAATGGCTGTTTGACTTCCAAAATCTGTGACTCAAGCACAGGCAGGAGGGCAGAGACGCGTTCAAACGTGTCGGTGGTTTCTAGAAGGCCCTGTTTGTCCACGTTCTCCATGGGAAGCAGGTTGGCGATGGCGAAGGAGAGGGCGATCGGGTCGGACGGGAACTCCACCCGGACGTCAAATTCCCGGTGCGCGAAGACCCTTTGGATTAAGACTTCCACTTCATCCTTCGCCTTGGACAACATCTCCTCCGCCACCGTGTCTTCTTCAACCTCACCCTCGATAACGGGTTCCACGTATCCAACCAGATAAGAGTGACTCTCCTCGAGACGGCGGATGCGGAAGCGGCGCTCGCCCTTGACATGGATGTCCATTCGACCGTCTTCATAGGTGTGTAAACCGACGATTCTAACCGCGGTGCCCACTAAATAAGGTTCCGCATGGCCGGTT
>JANYLD010000409.1 GCA_025363835.1 Armatimonadota bacterium | reverse complement strand
CGGCAACAAGAAGATGGAGAGGGCTTCCGGCCGCAGGCGCATCGCTTCTAGCGCGCCTTGGACATCGATCTTGAGAACCGCGACGAGGCCCTGCATGAGCATGCCCTCCATGTCATAAAGCGGGGTCGCGTAATAGTTGCCGTAAACCAACTTGTGCTCCAGGAACGCGCCTGCTTGTACCAGTTCTTCAAATCTTTCTTTCGAGACGAAGTGGTAATCAAGGCCATCAGCCTCGCCAGGACGCGGCGGTCGGGTGGTGTAGGCGACGACGCGTTGGACGCGCGGGTTGGAGGTTGTCCAAGCGGCGAGCACGGTGTCTTTGCCCACACCGCTTGGTCCGCTGAGGATGACGAGCCGGCCGCTCAATACTCGCACCGCTCGGGGAGTATCAAGTGCTGAGTGTCGAGTGTTGAGGCAAGCCATTTGATAGCCTCCGATACTTGATACTCAATACTCAATACTTCCCCCAATCCTCACCTGTTAAGCAGATCCATCAGCCTCGCCGCGACCCGCATCGGGTCGTGTCTAAGGTAGTCGCTCTCATTCAACAAATCTGCCGTGATGACCTTAAACCCCATCGCCCGCACCCGGTCCACGTCCGGCTCGACAAAGTGCTGCCCGACGCCCTTGTACTTGTCGATCGCTGCTTGGCTCGGCACCCCGGTATTTACAAGGACATAGTCAAAGGCCTTCGCTTTGGCGTGGAGTTGGACGGCGGTGACGTGCTCGGAGGCGGAGAACGAATCGCTTTCTCCGGGCTGGGTCATCACGTTGCATATGTAAACTTTCCTCGCCCTGGAATCCCTAAGCGCCTCAACAATGCCGGGCACTAACAGGTTGGGGGCGACGCTGGTGTAGACGCTGCCAGGGCCCACGCAAATGAGCTCCGCGGTCTTGATTGCTTGGATGGCCTCCTTATGGGCGAGAACGCCTTCCGGCTCCAAGAAGATCTCTCGAATGGCGCGGCCGCTTTGGACGATGGCGGTTTCACCGCAGATCTCCATGCCGTTATCGAGCACCGCACGAAGTCGAACCCGGTCCAATGTGGACGGAACGACACGTCCGCGGATATTGAGAACGTCTGACGCCGCTTCAATGGCCCGCTCAAAATCGCCATGCTCTTGGTCAAACAGGGCGGCGATCAGCAGGTTGCCCATCGAGTGTCCGCTCAGCGAGCCGCTGTCTTTTTGGAAGCGGTGCTGGAAGAGGTCGGTCATCGCCTTTTCGGCATCGGCGAGCGCGACCAAACAGTTGCGGATATCGCCAGGCGGAATCATTCCCTTCTCGTGGATCAGCCGTCCGCTGCTTCCTCCTTCGTCGGTCACCGTCACGATCGCGGTGATGTTGCTGGAATGCTGTTTTAGGCCCCTCAGAATCGTGCTAAGACCGGTGCCTCCGCCCAGGGCAACAATTCGCGGGCCCTGCGCAAGCTGTTGCCGGCGAAAGTAGACGTCGAGCGAGCCAGATTTGGACCCCGGAAAAAGGGTCTCAAGGACCCTCTGCCAGCCAGTCAACCAACCCTTCCACATGATGTAAATGCCGAGGAAAAGCAGGCCGCCACCCAAGAACCAGGTTGTGGACTCGAGAGAGTCCGGCGGGACTCCCATCATGAGAAGCAAGTGATCGGTCCAGTCGCGAAGCCGGTCAAGATTCGGTTCGATAACCCGGTGGAAGCTGAGGGCGGCTCCGATGGTTGCGCAGACGATGCCCAGTATGAAAACCAGAGTGGCTTGGCGCAGCCCGGCGGCGGGAGCAAACAGCTTTCGCCAGCGGTAGTGCCTAATCATCCTTGTTGTCTTTGACGAAGATGCCGAGGACGGCGTTGATGCATGAAATCAAAATGCTGCCGACGAGGGCAGCGAGAAATGAGTTCAGGAGTGGTCCCTTGATGGTGAATCCGATATCGACCATGGCCGCAATATAGAGAACGGCCGCGTTGATAACGAACGAAAAGAGGCCAAGAGTGAGGCATGTCAGCGGGAAAGCGAGAATCTTCAGAATCGGCTTGAGTGTCGAGTTGAGAACCGCGAGGATCGCAACTCCAATGAAGAGCTCAAGTATGTCCCCCACCTGACTCTTGCTGGCGTGAAGGGCCTTAACATAGAAGCCGAGCCCGAGGGACTGGCAGATCAGGGATGCGGCCACTACCGAAAGCGCCAGCACCACCCATTTGAGTAGAAGCTTTGTCATTAGTCACTGCCTCGCATAAGGATTATGACGAACGGCTGCTTAATGGAGAGTCAACTCGTGCTCGCGAGTCTGACGGGATTGCTTGATTTGGGGAGATGCCGAGATGCGGGATGCGGGATGGGAGATGCGCCACGCTTCGTCAGAGTTGAATCCTGAATCCTGAATCCTGAATCCTGAATCCTGAATCCTCCCAAATCAAGCAATCGGCATTCAAAAATCGAGCAATCGAAATCTCCCGCGCTGGGGTCGGGGAATACTAGACGCGTGACCACTGGCCGGACGCCGATGATGCAGCAGTATTTCCGCGCGAAGGCGGAGCATCCTGGCGTGCTGCTGGCGATGCGGGTTGGGGATTTCTATGAGTTTTACGGCGAAGACGCGGAGTCAGCCGCTGCTGCACTCGAGATCACCCTGACCGGGCGCGAGGATGGCGGCACTCGGCTCGCGATGGCTGGGGTTCCGTTCCACTCGGTTGAGAAGTATTTAGCCCGGCTGCTGGCCAAAGGGATCAAAGTGGCCATTTGTGACCAGTTGGAGGATCCCAAGCAGGCGAAGGGACTCGTAAAGCGGGGCGTGACCCGGGTTCTTACTCCGGGCACCGTGCTGGAAGATTCGATGATTCAGTCCGGTCAGAACAACTTCCTGGCCGCGATTTGCATTCAGGATGGGCGGGCCGGATTGGCTACTCTGGACCCAAGCACGGGAGAGTTCGTCGTCACTGAGGTCGAGGGCGCTGAAACCCAAGACCGGCTCCTCCAAGAGCTGGGTCGGCTTCGGCCCACGGAGCTCTTGGTGGGGCCAAGCGCGGAGACTTTAGGGGAACTGGCCCGGAACGGGCTGGGCTCAACTGTGACCGCATTGCCCGTCCCGTCACAAGATCGCGCCTACCGCAAGCTTCTGGACCAGTTTGACGTGGCGAACCTACGGGGATTTGGTTGTGAGGACAAACCGTCCGCCATTGTGGCCGCATCAATGATTCTCGCCTATGCGGAAAAGAACGGCCTTTCATTGGGTCACGTTGCCGCACTGTCGACTTACTCGGTGGACAGCTTCATGCTACTGGACCCCGCTACTCGGCGCAGCTTGGAGCTGACTCAGAACCTAGCAGACGGGAGCAAACGGTACACCCTGTTGAGCGTCCTCGATCAAACAGTAACGCCAATGGGTTCGCGACTCCTCCGGCGGTGGATCGAACAGCCCATGCTTCACGTGGAGTCGATTCAAGCTCGGTTGGACGCGGTGGAACGGCTATTGTCGCAAGCGATGGCCCGAGGCGATCTCAGAGAGGGGCTGAAGGGGCTCTCAGACATGGAACGATTAGTCTCCCGGTCCGCAACAGGCCTGGCGGTACCACGAGACCTGGCCGCCTTAAGAAGCTCTCTATTGGCCATGCCGGCCCTGGCAGATCCTTTGCGGAAGGTTGGCCTCGGCCTGATCCAAGAGTTACGGGAGCAGATCGTCGACCATTCGAAGCTCGCATTGCTCCTGGATCACGCGCTAGTCACCGATCCACCCCATTCGATCCGAGAAGGCGGCGTCATTCGGCCCGGACACGACCTGGAGCTCGATAAACTCCGTGATCTGTCCAAAGGCGGCAAAGCCTTCATCGCCACCCTTGAGGCGCAGGAGCGGGAGAAGACCGGAATCAATGCACTCAAAGTTGGCTTCAACTCCGTTTTCGGCTACTTCCTAGAGGTGCCAAAGGCGCACACAGCGAAGGTTCCGGAAACCTATATCCGCAAGCAAACCACCGCAAATGCAGAGCGCTACATCACGGCGGAGTTGAAGGAACAGGAATCCCTTGTCCTCGGAGCGGAAGAAAAGGCAAATGCGCTGGAGGCCGATCTGTTCGGGCGTCTGCGATCCAGAGTGGCTGAGAACGCGCGCTCCCTTCTGCAAACAGCGCGCGCTTTGGCCCAAATCGACACGCTCTGCTCTATGGCTGAAGTTGCGTCGATCCGAGGTTACGCCAAACCGCAGATCTCGCTTGAGGACGTTCTGATCGTTGAAAGCGGCCGGCACCCGGTGGTGGAAGCGGCGTCGCAAGGGTTTGTTCCGAATGACACGTTTTTGATCTCGGATGTTGGATCTCGCATCTCGGATCTGGGGGAAGCTCGGAACTCGCAACAGGGAGCCCGGAATCCGGAAACTCTTCCTCAGTTCGAGTCCCGAGTTCCAAATTCCGAGCTAACCGATCCGGGATCCGCGATCCCAGATTCGAGATCGGCCGTCCGCGTGGTGATCCTAACAGGCCCCAATATGAGTGGCAAATCGACCTACTTGCGCCAAAACGCCCTCATCGTCCTCATGTCCCAAATCGGCTCCTACGTGCCCGCCAAAAGCTGCACGGTGGGGCTTTGCGATCGTATCTTCGCGAGGATTGGGGCAAAAGACGAACTCGCCCTTGGCCAGAGCACTTTTATGGTGGAAATGGTAGAGAGCGCGAACATTCTCAACCACGCCACCGAGCGGTCGTTGGTCATCCTCGATGAGGTGGGACGTGGCACGTCAACCTTTGATGGCCTCGCCATCGCGTGGGCCATGGTCGAGCACCTTGCGGGCCTCGGCGCCAAGACACTGTTCGCCACCCATTATCACCAACTCAATGCCCTTGCGGACCAAATCCCCGGCGTCTCCAACTACCGTGTCGCGGTGGAAGAGTTCGGGGACGACATCGTTTGGACTCACCGCGTTCTCCCCGGCGGCACGGATCGCTCCTACGGAATCCATGTCGCCAGAATGGCGGGTGTGCCGGTGTCCGTCCTCCATCGCTCCGCGGAAATCCTCG
>JANYLD010000399.1 GCA_025363835.1 Armatimonadota bacterium | reverse complement strand
GCCGTAGCCGTTTTCGCTGACCACCAACAGAGTCTGGTCGTCTCGAACGATGTCGGCGGCCATGATCTCGTCGCCTTCTCTCAAGGTCATAGCTCTAACGCCGCCAGCCGCACGGGACCGGCCTCTGGCTTGGGTCTCGTTAAAGCGGATGGACTGGCCCTTGTGCGTGACCAGGATGCAGTCGTCGCTGCCCCTAGTCTTCAGCGCCCAGCCGAGCTCGTCTCCGGGCTCGATGTCGAAGGCGATGAGGCCGTTGTTGCGGATGTTGGCAAACGCGCTAAGCGGGGTTCGCTTGATCTCGCCGTGTCGGGTGATCATGGTGAGGAAGCCCTCGCCCACGATGTTCTTCACGCTGATCGTTGCAGTCACGCGCTCTTCGCCCACGATGGAGATGTAGTTGATGACCGGCATGCCGCGGGCATATCGGCCGTTCTCCGGGATCTCATAGCCCTTCAGCTTGTACACGCGTCCACGGTCCGTGAAGAAGAGGATCGTGTGGTGAGTGCTGATCTGGAAGAGATGTGCCGGCTCGTCGTCCTCTTTCTGAACGTTCTTTAGCCCCTTGCCCCCGCGCTTCTGCTGTCGGTAGGCGTCGATCGACACGCGCTTGATATAGCCGTCACGGGAGATCGAGATGATCGCTTCCTCGTCGGGGATCAAGTCCTCGTCTGTGAACTCGCCGGCTTCCCGGGCGATGATCTTGGTGCGGCGCTCATCGCCAAACTTGTCTCGCAGGTAAGTGATCTCTTCCTTCAAGACTCGGGTCAATCGCTCAGCGTCGTTGAGGATGTCCATCAGGTTGTGGACTTTGAGCAATTCATCCTTGTATTCCGCTTCCAGTCTGTGCTGCTCGAGCTGAGTGAGCTGACGGAGCTGCATGGACAACACCGCGTTCGCTTGGAACGCAGACATTTCAAACTCGCGAATCAGTTCTGCGCGGGCGACACCAGTGTCAGAAGACCGACGGATGACGGCAATAACTTCGTCTAGGAACCGGCGGGCGATCTGATAGCCCTCCAGCAAGTGGACTCTCTCCAGCGCGCGGTAAAGCTCGTAGCGCGTCCTGCGGTCGATGATCTCGCGACGATGCTTGAGGTACAGGTCAAGCATGACGATGATCGGGCAGGTGCGGGGGACCATCTCGGAAAGGCTGAGCATGATCGCGCCGAAGGTTGTGCGGAGGCTGGTGTGCTTAAGAAGGTAGTTAAGCGCCTTGTTCGGGTTAACGTCTCGCCGAACCTGGATCTCGATGCGCATGCCGCGCTTGTCGCTGAAATCGTCTACGCGCAAGAGACCGTCGAACTTGCCATCTTTGATGATCGAAGCGATCGCCTTCACCAGCGTCTCTTTGTTGACCTGGTAAGGAATCTCGGTGACGACAATCACGGACTTGCCGCTTTCGCCCTGCTCGATCATCGTCTTGGCCTGCATGATGATGGAGCCCCGCCCGGTTTCGTAGGCGCTTCGGATGCCCTTGGTGCCCATGATGATCCCGTAGGTGGGGAAGTCGGGGCCGGGGAGGACTTCCATGACCTCGTCCAGCGTGCTTTCGGGCTTATCGATGCGGAGGAGAAGGGCGTTGCAAACCTCGGTGAGGTTGTGGGGCGGAAGGTTGGTCGCCATGCCGACCGCGATGCCCTGGGAACCGTTGCAAATCAGGTTCGGGAACTTGCCCGGCATGACCGTCGGCTCTTGCAAAGTCTGCGAGTAGTTAGGAATCCAGTCGACCGTCTCACGGTCGAGGTCTTCCAGAAGCTCCATGGACAGCGGGGTCAGGCGGCACTCTGTGTATCGCATGGCAGCGGGTGAGTCGCCGTCAATGGAGCCGAAGTTGCCTTGTCCCTGGATCAGCGGATAACGGAGCGACCAGGACTGGGCCATACGGACAAGGGTCGGGTAGATGACTGCCTCACCGTGCGGGTGATAGTCGCCCGAGGTTTGGCCGCAGACTTTGGCACACTTGGTATAGCCGGAATCCGGCGCCAAGTTGAGCATCCGCATCGCATAAAGAATTCGGCGCTGGACCGGCTTGAGGCCATCGCGCACGTCCGGAAGGGCGCGCGCAATGATGACGGACATCGCGTAATTAACGTACGACCGTCCAAGCTCCTCGTCGACGTTTACAATTTCAACTCTGGGATCTACTTCTGCCACTTTGTCTTCTATTTAATACGTTCTGGCGGCATCGTTCGCCGCGACGTAAAGAGGGGAATTTGAATCTAAATTGTACCCGGCTTGCGAGGATGATGAGGCGATGATGTGATGATGTGATGATGTGATCCGAAGGCATGAGATGTTGGTCACAGATCGGGAACCCGAAATCACATCATCACATCATCACACCATCACCTCATCATCCCGTTCGACGTGCCGGAAACAGCGGGTAATGTCTGAGGGTCGTTTGATCGAGGCGATTTTGGTTGGAGAAGATTGATGCAGTATTACGTTATTGGCCCGGATGGATCGAAGTACGGCCCGGCCGACATACCAACCCTGAAGCAGTGGGCGGCTGAGAATCGGCTGGACCCCGACGCGATTTTGGAGGATTTCAACACCGGTCAGCGGACCGCAGCAGCGCAAGTGCAGGGCATTTTCGAGACCGGCGCTCCGGGATCTCCGATCCCTACCACTACAGCAACTACGGAGGCTCAGCGCGGACAGATGTCACAGCAGCTTCCCTCAGGCGCCGCCGGCCCGTCGCTGTATGACTCGCCCGTAGGGAACATGCCCCCCGGCTACTACACGCGTGGGACCGCAGACGATGGTTCCAAAGAGATCACGCTCTCGTACGTCTTTTCCGCAATCGGCTTTGTGTGCTGTCCGGTAATTTTCAGCGTGCTCGGAATTGTTTATGCGGGCAAAGCAGAGGCCAAGGGGAACCTGTCTGCCAAGGGCGCCAAGACGCTTGGAATTATCTCGCTTGTCGTCGGAATTGGTATCGGCGTGGTTAGCGTTCTCTTCAGAATGGGTTCGATCGTGCGGCCCTGAGAACCAAGTGCTCATTTTTTGCTTGCACTTAACCTTGTGGCGCGCCTGATCCTATAATGGACGAACCAGATTAGCATTTCATGCAGTACTTCGTTATCGGACCTGACGGCGCCAAATACGGCCCGGGCGACGTGCCAACGCTCAAACAGTGGGCTGTGGACAATCGTCTTACTCAGCAGACGATTCTGGAAGATGTCAGCACCGGCCAGCGAGTGGCCGCCTACCAGGTCCAGGGAATCTTCGAGAATCAGCCGCAGACGGTGACTGCAACGCCCCCTCCTGGAACAATGGGGCCGGCCCCAGGTCCCGAGCAGCACCTCTATCAAAACGCGCCCAACATAGCGCCCCCCAGCTACTATCCGCGGCAAGGTGAGGGGGACGGCGGCAAGACCTTAATCACGGTCTCGTGGGTCTGCTCGGCAGTCGGCATCCTTTGTTGCCCAATCATTCTCTGCCTTGCCGGAATCATCTGCGCAATCGTGGCAGCCACGCAGGGAAGCAAGAAGTTTGTAGCTCCCCTCGTTTTCGGCATCTGCGCTATGGTGGGCGGGTTCGCGCTTAGCCTTCTCTCACAAAGCTGGCTCCAAGAATGGCTGAGGCAATTGCAGCAACAACAGCCGCATTGAGAGGACTGCTGTTGTCTCACAATGAACCTTGAAGCCGAACAATTCAAATGCCCTATTTCGTGATCGGAGCGGACGGTTCTAAATTTGGCCCGGCAGATGTTCTAACCCTGCGTGCATGGGCTGCCGAGAATCGCGTAAGCCCACAGACCGCCATCGAAGATGCGGACACCGGACTCCGTTTTGATGCCATGCAAATTCCGGGAGTATTTGACTCTCCACCCGTCCAAGCCTATGCACCAGCGGCCGGCCCCATGTACGACCCCGGCCCAGGTTCCACCTACGCCAATCCTCCCGCCCCGGCTCAGTACCCACGGATGGCGCCGGGCTACGCGGACAGCAACAACGATCTCATCTGGTCCTTCGTGCTCTTCGGAATCGGAGCGACGATGTGTTTCCTTTCGCCTATTCTCTGCGCCTTTGGACTTGTTCAAGCCAATAAAGCGATCGCCAAAGGAAACCCAACCGGCCCCATTGCCAGAATCCTAAACTTAGTTCTCCTGATCGTCGGCCTCTGTGTATGGGCCGTCTACTTTGTATTCATCGTGGTCGCCGTCTCGGGAGTGCT
>JANYLD010000369.1 GCA_025363835.1 Armatimonadota bacterium | reverse complement strand
ATTCTCGGCATGACGATTGCCGGCCCGGCGATTGCCCAGACCACGCCCGCCCCCCAAACCCCAACTGCCGCGCAACCCGCCCAGCAGAACGATGACCGGGACACCCAGCTTAAAGTCGTTGCCGCCGTTGACATGTATAAGCAGAACAATCTGGAGGGAGCGGTCAAGGCCTTTCAAGGAGTTCTCGCCAACCACCCGGACAACGTCGACTCTCAATCCTGGCTCGGCTTCCTCTATCTGAGAACCACGCCCCCGCAGCCGAATTTGGCCGTTCCTCTCCTTGAGAAAGCAGCCGTGGCCAGGCCCAACGATGTTGAAGTTGCCAACAACCTGGGCAATGCCTACATGGGTACAAGCCAACTGGATAAGGCTCTCACCCAGTTCCAGAAAGTCGCAACCATGAACCAGACGATGTTCGAGCCGGTGTACAACATGGGCACGATCTATGTCCAGCAGAAGAACTACGCTCAAGCGGAGGAAACTCTCATCAAAGCCGCCCAGATGAAGCCTGACGATCCCTTCGTCATGAACAACCTTGGCATCGCTTACGAGGGAGACCAAAAGACGGATCGAGCAGCCCTTGCTTATGGCAAAGCGTCCGACTTGAAGACCGACAACATGGTCTTCGCCAAGAACGCCGGATTTGCTTATCTGCGGCAAAGAAAGCCAGAGCAGGCCCTCCCCTATCTGGAGCGAGCCCACGGTTTGGATGCAAACGATAAGGATGTTTCCGCCGCCCTCGCCGACACCTACACCAGACTAAACCGCAAAGACGATGCGGGCAAGCTTTACACAAGCCTCCAACCCGCCATGGGCGACAACGCCGCCTACTGGTTTAACACCGGCGTCGTCCGGGCTCAGAACGGAGACCTAAAGGGTGCGCGAGATGCTTACACGAAGGCGCTGGCCATTAATCCTAATGACTTGGACACTTTGAACAATCTCGGCCTGGTCGATTTCAAGCTCGGCGACTACAGCGGATCAAAAACCATGTTTGATCGGCTCTCGGGTCTCAACCCAAGCAGCGGCAGCGCACGCCTGAACATGGCCGCCGCCGAAGCGAAGATGGGGGACTATTCCTCCGCACAGGCGATCTGGAAGCAAGAGCTTCAGAACAATCCTAGTCGAGCGGACCTCCGGCTTCAACTGGCCAACGCCCGCTGGGCCACCAAAGACTATGACGGGGCCCGCCAAGATTACATGACGGTCCTTGCCGGCGACCACAACAATGCGCAGGCTTTGAACGGCATGGGCCTCACCTACCTGCGAGAGAATCGGCTCAAGGAAGCAGAAAACGCTTTTCGAGCTGCGATCCAGTCGGATGCCAAGTTGGTGCCCGCTTACAATAACCTCGCCATCACCTTGGAGAGGCGCAACCGGAAGAAGGATGCGATTGCCCTACTGCAGAGAGCTCGCAAGATTGAACCGGGCAACTCGGACGTAAACGCAAACCTCAAGCGGATGCGGGCCGGTTAGGACAGGTATTTGCGCGTTCATCTGCTCGTGAACTACCACCGCAAGGACGCCATTGAGGCGGCGGCGGGAGCGGCAAGCGAGCTTCAAAAACGGGGCGCCCACGTCGCTGCGGATATGGAATCCGCGCGCCGGCTCAACCTGCCGCCCGCCCAAGACGTCGTGTTTTCGGAAGCAGACCTCGTCATCACTTTTGGCGGAGACGGCACCTTAATCAGGGCGGCCGGCCTTTGCTCGGAGAAGGGAACGCCGATCTTGGGCGTCTACTACGGCCGGTTTGGATTTGTAACCCAATGCCAGAGCGCCGAGTTGGGCTCGTGCCTGGACGCCGTTTTTGACAAAACAGCCCACGTTGAAGAACGGATGATGCTCCAAACCGACCTTCTGCGCGGCGGCAAAACGGTAAGCACTCTGCACTCACTCAACGAGACCGTCCTCCAGCGAGAAGTCACCAGCCGGATGATGATCTTCGAGGTCAATGTCGATGGCAATCCGCTCACGCGCTACCCCGCGGACGGCGTCCTCATCGCGACCCCAACCGGATCCACCGGATACAACCTGTCCGCCGGTGGTCCCATCTTGCAC
>JANYLD010000280.1 GCA_025363835.1 Armatimonadota bacterium | reverse complement strand
TTGAGCCACGCGCGCCACGAGGTGCTTGGCGATCCGATCAGCAACGTCCGCGGCATGTTGGATTGTGGCTTTTTGGTTGAACTCGCTACCCGCAGCGCCGGGTGACGGAAGGTATAAACCTTGTGATGCGTCTTTACCTTGTCCGTCACGGACAGACGGCTTGGAATGCGGAGGAGAAGGCGCAGGGGCACACGGATATTCCGCTCGACGAGACGGGAATTCGGCAGGCGCGTTGCTTGGCGGAGGCTTTTTCAAATGTCCCGATCGATTTAATTCTTTCAAGCGACCTGCAGCGCAGTCTGAGGACGGCAGAAACGGTTGCGGCGGCACGCGGCGTTCCGATTGAGGTAACCCCTTTGCTTCGCGAGCGATCTTTCGGGATTTGGGAAGGGATGCCTTACGCGGAGATCGGGCGGTTATCGGGCAATGCGGTGTCGGAACAAGGGCTGAGATCGTTATATGAAGCGTGTCCCGAGGGCGGAGAATCTCTGCAGATGACGTGGGACCGGATCAAAGCGATGACGGAGAGATTGAGAGATCAGGCGGGAAACACTTTGGTGGTGGCGCACGGAGGTGTATGTGCGCTGATGCTTTCTCAACTCATCCGCGGGAACTTGGATACTTCCAGGGCCTTTCGATTCCACAACTGCGCAATTACAGAGCTGATTCGGAGGCCGGACGGGTCGTTCCAGCTTGTTCAATTCAACAACGCCTCCCATCTAGAGTCGGCGGAGCCCCTTAATAATGCGGCGATTCGTTAGCCTTTGGCCGGCGGCATTGAGCGCGATTCTGGTGCTCGCTGCTTTTCCGCCTTCCAATCTAAGTCTCCTGGTGTTTGTCGGGCTAACGCCGTTGCTGGTGGCACTTATGAAGGGCGGGTCCAAACGCGCGCTTGCGACCGGTTACATGTTTGGCTTCGTTTACATGATGGGCCAGATGATCTTCGTTGAGGGACTCGTGAGCAAGTGGACCTCAAGCTTAGGGCTTGCCCTGCTCGTTTGGATCCTTTGCGGGTTTTTGGGGGCTTGGTATTTCGCGCTCTTTGGGTGGCTGGCAAATAGGTGTTCTCGGAACGGATGGCCCTGGCTGATACCGCTCATTTGGGCAGGTATCGAAGTTTTTCGATCCTATATTCCTGGGCTTGCCTTCCCCTGGGGCTTGCTGGCAGATCCCCTCTGGTTTATCCCGTCCATCATCCAGAGCTCGTACTTCGGAAGCATCTACCTGGTGAGCGCCTGGTGCGCTTTGTTGAGTTTGATCCTTGCCTTTTGGTACGTTGGCGAGTCCTGGAGGAAGATCCGGCCGTATGCGACCGCTTTCTGCCTGATCCTCATCTCATCCCTATTTCGTTTCAGCACCCCTCTTACCGGTCGGCATATGACGGTGACGATTGGGCAGCCTGGCGTGAATATGGCCTTCCCGACGCCCGACATGGCCGAGAGGATGTCGGACGCGATGCAGCGCATCACTTGGATCGCGGTCAATACAAAGAGCGACTTGCTCGTTTTTCCAGAAGGTTTTGGCGATGCTTCGACCCAGATGCCGCCAACGACCCCGGCGCCGATAGACCCGCGGGTCCCTATTATTTTTGGAGCTGAGAGGGGAACAAAGCCCACTTACCAATCGGTGTTCAGCTACGACGGGTCGAAGTGGAACTACGCGGACAAAACGCGGCTCGTCATCTTTGGCGAATACGTGCCGGGGCGCGACTGGATTCCCTTCCTGAGCGCTTTTCAATTGCCATCAGGAGATTTGACCCCGGGCAAGGAGCTCAAGACGCTCGATGTGAAGGGCACGAACATTGGACCGCTGGTTTGCTTTGAAGGCATGTTTCCGGACGTAGCCTATCGGCAGGCGGCGCAAGGAGCGCAGCTACTGGCGGTGGTTTCGATTGACGATTGGTATATGGGAACCTCCGCTCCCGATCAGCTGGCATCGGAATCTGTTTGGCGGGCAGTTGAGACGGGTTTGCCTTTGGTGCGGTCAGCCTCTTTGGGTCACACGATGGCCATCGATGGGCATGGAAACATCATTTCGGAGGCTCATTTGGGGCAAACGGTGGGGCTGCATGCGGAAATCGAGGTTCCAGACAAGCCCTCCCCTTTTCCCCTTTATCCAGTCTTTTCGTTGGTGTCGCTAGTGGCGCTCTTTGTAGCCTTTATTGCGCCTTGGCTTCCCTCGAAGAAGGCTTCGATTAGTGATGGCCCGGTAGGAAAGAAGCGGCAGAAGTAGCGCCTCGCCATCGCCTTCGCGAGAGAAGGACGACCACTCGCTTGGCCCCAAGCTTTTTGACGTCTTCGGACCAAGGCATCAATGACAATTCGATTTCATGAGTAAGCGCCTTGCTTTCTCTAGCGCCAAACACTGCGGTCTTCTGAAGCCAGCTCTCAATGATGCAGTCGGTGCTGAGGTCATCTTCCTTGATGACCCGGCTCGCACCGAAGTGCTTTCCGGTTGACTCGGTGGACCAGAAGTCGTGCCTTGCGACATAGACGATTTCGGCAGCCGCCGCTTGGATCTCACCTTTCGTTTGTGGGAGCCTGATGATCGCCATGTCCGAGTTTAAAGCAGGACTCGTGCCATTTAAGGATGAGGGGGTTTTCCTATCGATCGCTAGCCACGGTACGGCACGCTATTCAATGACTTTAAGAAGGGCATCCAGTGCCTCGGATTGACGACCGAGCGGCAGTGCTCGTGCTTCAGGCACATGAAGGAAGCCAACACGCTTGTCCGGAAAGAGGCAAAGCGCGCGGTAGTAAATGTAGTTGCACAGGTAGGAACCAGGGTGATAGCCCAGGCAGATTGGCTCAGACCCCAGAAGCCGCTCAAGCGAAAGCCTTTGCCAGAGAGTTCCCGAGAGGATGAGGGGTCCATCTTGAACGGGACCCTTGGGCGCTTCACCCACAACATCGGGCGTCGACCCAATCCAATTGTGGGCAAGCAATTCTAGTCGCATGTCTGTGGTGACACCATGGAGACCCAACATGAGAAGCGTTTGAAAGGAGTTCGGATCGACCCTGGCGAAGAATCGATCCACCGCCTCGTAGGAAACTTCCAGGACTACGTGATCGCGCCCGGAATCTTTCGCGAGCATCTCGGAAGGATTCGCAGTAAATCCAAGGAAAGGACCGAAGCCGGTGATGAGAACGGGCGACATCAAAGTGTTGCGTATCGCGTTGAGGATACCTCAATACTTCTACAATAATAATACTGTGATACTATATCGCGTTTCGATATTACCGGAGGGGATTCAGACGAGCAGATCGGACGGAACGGCGGGGGACGATAGAAGCGCGGCGAAGACCTTCCACTTCTCCTCGACGGAGCCCGCCTTTGACTCCACATAGCTCTTGACCATCGCCTCCCCAACGTCGTAAGTGACAATGTAGGCCCGGTGGGTCTCAAAGAAGCGCACGTTTTGTTCAGCGCGTTTTGGACTGGCGAGAGCGTGGACTTGAAGCCACTCGATCGTTTCTGATTTGGAAGCTCTGCCATCCAGGTAGCGCCGAGCCGCTTCATTAGAGGCATTCCCTAGACCGTCCATGAGCTCCTGGATGTGGTTGAGTTCTTCCCCGCGGGCGGGATCCAGGCCGGCCATGGGATAGAGCACTTCTGTCTCGAAATCGAGGCGGTCTCCCGGCGAGAAGTTGAGCTCTGCGCCGTATTCCGCGGTGCCTTCTGCAATGAGCGCAATGGGGCTGTAGAGGGGAAAGAGTTTGAACTCGACCCAATTGTTCTCCTCCACCATGCCCTTCTCCAGAAGCGTGTTGTAGACGTGGTGGCCCGGATAGCCCTCGTGGCACGCCAGGTGGATGATCCGGTTGACGGTCATCGGCAGGTCTGTGTTGACCTGAATGAGGCTGTGCGATTGTCCTTTGTACCAATTGTAGGCACCCCACACTTCCCCGCTGACAAGCTCGATTTCGAAGCTCTCATTTGCCGGGAGGGGGATGTATTTCTTCGTGCGTTCCCGAGCGATGTCGACCCCGGCGGTGAAGAGAGCTTCTAGTCTATCGGGCGGAATGTTGAATTGAGAGCGCAACGCCTCCCACTTCTCTGCAAGAGTGCCCTGTCCCGGCAGAAGCGGTTCTAATTGGTTAACGACGTTTGCGTAATAGGAGTCCGGGAATGCCGGAGCGACGACATCGTAGACGGCGGAGGACTCTTCGTCGAAGGTGAACGGGGTTCCATTTTTGAGTTGCGCTTGCGCTTTGAGGGCCTCTAGCTGTTTGGCGAGGAACTTGGCTCTTGGCGCGGCTTTGATTTGGTCGTCGCTGATTGCGGCGCGGGCTTCTGCAGCTTTGTCGATGATCTCTTCGAGCGTAATCCCTTTTGCCTGTTCTTTCCATTCGGGTGGGCCGAAAAAGGCGTCCACGTGGTATGGATCGATCTCGCCAAGGGCGAGGGTGTAGCGGACGTAGGATTCCGCGACTCGGTCGAGGCTATTTAAGGTCAGCATGGTGTAAGTGCCCGGGGCGGGACTCGAACCCGCACGGCTTTACAGCCAACGGATTTTAAGTCCGCTGCGTCTACCATTCCGCCACCCGGGCTTTGGCGTGCGGAGTTTACCGATCTCGGATCTCGAATCTCGAATCTCCGAGGTGGAGACCTGAGGTTGAAAGCATCCGCGTGGCGCCTCACTTAAAAACCTGACCGAAATTAGATGGTTGCCTCATTTAAAAAGCTGACCAAGTTTTCTAGTTCGAACAGTTCCATTTTAACCTTGAGGAGCTCCCTTCGAAGAGTGATCGGGTTGATTGCCAAATAGG
>JANYLD010000284.1 GCA_025363835.1 Armatimonadota bacterium | reverse complement strand
CTAAAGCACCGCACTCCACACAGGCTGATTTCCTAATCCGAAGACCGCTCAATCGTCAAGTCGGGAGAGGAGAAGCTCTGGTCCGTCGAGCCAAGGTCGTCCTTCAGGTCCTCTCCTACGCTATAAAGCGTAAAGTCCGGGCCGGAAGCCTTGTAGCCCAGTTGCCGCCCGGTGTACGGATCGGTGGTTAGGTCTTTATCAAATCCGCTCAGGTCCTTCGGAGCCGCCTGTCCAGATTTAACCTTGGCTAGAATGCGGCACTCGAGGATCATTAACCGGGTCCGGGCGAGGGTCGCGTCCCGCATGGACAAGAGGGGCGCGCCTGCGCTAAAGAAGTATTTGGCGAACGTCTTCCACGGCCGGTCCTTCACGAGTTGGGGACCCGGGTCTCGCTGGCGATCTTCCAATGGCAAGTCCGACGTTGCCTCGAGCCAACGAGCCTCTTCGCTCGCTTCCGACGCGAAGCCTTGGAAGTAGGCTGCCTGCTTGGTGGACGATTTGTCCCGCAGATCTTGCAGATAAGTGATGCTTTCGCGAACGTCAGCGCCTAGCCGGTGCTTCAGGTCGTAGAACTCGCCCTTGAGGAAAGCGTCTTGAACGAGTTGGACCGACCGCAGCATGTTCTCTTTCTCATGCTCGAACGTCTGCTTCAGGGGCGGCCGGGCATCCAGAGCGCGCTGGAGTCCGTCCGCCAGGTTGTTAAGCTGAGACGCGCCCATGTTCCGGAGACGGGGAGCGATTGATTTGCGAGCGTCGTCCACGGTAGCAAAACCGAGAGAGGCGTCCATCGCGTCACCGCCGGTAAGGGCGAAGCCAAACCGAGTCGCCGTGATTGCGTCTCGTGCAGCGGCGTCAAAGTTGTCGGCTTGCGACTCGTCGTCCAGACGCCAGACCACGGCGCGCCCGATCATCCGCCAGCCGCGGTCATCGGGTGAAGGGTCAAAGGGGCCCGCCGGCACGAAGTTGAATTCGATCGGTTTGGAAAGGCCCCGGTTGAGGGTCGCGATCGAAGAAGATGCCTGCTTGACCGCTTCGTCCTTCTTGCCCGGCGTAAAGTAGACGCGGTCCAAGTAGTCCGCACTGACCTCATGCTGAACCTGGTCCGATGCAAGCACCATGTCGTCGTAACCGTTCCCCGACCCGGCGTGGGGCGAGTACATCGGCTGGGCAGCCGACCAGGTGGGTAAGAATGCCGGTCCGTCCTGGTGGCACCCTACTGCAACTAGCGATAAAATCGCCAGCGCCCACCTTCCATGGCGCGCGCTTCGCAACATTGATTAAGCGTATGCTACCGCAGGTTCTCGCAAACAGGAGTACGGAGTTTTGCGGAATCATGAACGAATGAGAGCCAGTCCAAAGATGACGATGTACAACAGGAGACCGATGTGAAAGGCGTGGTTCTGGCTGCAGGGAAGGGAACAAGGCTCTATCCGATCACTCACAGCATCCCCAAACCTCTCTTGCCGCTGGCTAATCGTCCAACGCTCTACTACGCGTTCGACCGCCTTAAGGAAATGGGGGTCAGAGACATCTGCATCGTGGTTGGTGAGATGGAACAGCAGATGCGCGATTTCCTAGGAGATGGTTCAGCTCAGGAAGTGAATCTGACCTTTGTGCGGCAGACCGAACCGAAGGGGTTGGCCCATGCCGTAGGCTTCGCCAAAAACTTCGTAGGCGGAGATCCCTTTGTTCTTTATCTGGGCGATGCGATCTATGGTTCCAGCTTCAAATCCTATGCCGACCGCTTCCTAGCCTCAGGGTGCGCCAACTTGAATATCGTCAAGGCGGTCGATGATCCTTCGCGGTTCGGGGTTGCCAACGTGGAAGGCGACAGGATCGTGAAGTTGGTCGAAAAGCCGAAGAACCCGGAATCCAACCTGGCCATGGCCGGCATGTACTTCTTTGGGCCCCAAATCTGGAGCGTCCTTCCTGACCTTGCGCCAAGCGCGCGGGGGGAATACGAGATCACGGACGCCATCCAGGTTCTGATCGACCAGGGGCAGACTGTGCTCGCAGGCGTCTACGATGGAGTGTGGTTCGACACGGGGACGCTTGATTCCTTCTTGGAAACGAGTGCGTTCCTCACCGGCGGCAACTCCCTAGTGGACCCCACGGCAGAAGTCACGGGGATTCTGGGCAAGGGGGCCGTGATAGGTGAACGGGCCAGGCTAAAATGCGCCTCCATTACCGACTCGGTGGTCATGCCGGGAGCGGACGTCGTTGTTACCGGCTCGATTCAACATGCCATCCTTGCGGGCCGTGTACGCAGAGACGGATCCGTGGAGAACCAAATTTTGCAGGAGGGTTCAGGCGTAGAAGTCGCGTCGTGATGGCCACCTTGACGTGCTTTGGCAAATTGGCAGTAATCCTCTCGCTTTGCAGCCCGTGCTTTGTGGCTATGGCTCAATCTAGACCCAAGGCACCAATCCGTTCCAAGGTATCAAAGGTGGAGAAGACGAAAGCGACGGAGGCAAAGTTCGCTCAGCTGGCGGCGAGTAGCGGTAAGGCTTCAGCTCAGCTCGACAAGATCAACGCGGAATTAGACCAGCTCATCAAGAGCCTCCACGATTTCCACGTGAGAATCGCTAAGCCGTAAAACAAGAGAGGCGGCCCATTGGCCGCCTCTCTGCAATCTCTGTTCGTTGTCGAAACTAGCCAGTGGTCGTGCCAGCGGTTGCGCCGGCAGTTGCAGCAGGAGCGCCAGCAGTTGCTGCGCCGGCCGTGGCCGTGCCAGCAGTGGTTGCCGGGGCAGCCGCGCCTGTGTCATCTTTGCTACCGCAGCCGGCCAAAACGCCGCCCACGATTCCAACAACGATCGCTAGTGCAATAATCTTCTTAACCATTCAGAAACACCTCCGTCTACTGTTTTCCTCTTGCGAGAAAAATCCATTTGCGAGAGAACTCTCTTGCGGAGACGTTTATACCCTTCGAAAAAGGTGCGCCTCCGGCTCTGTTCGCTTCCATATTATAGTGAATCTGGCCGCCGTTCGCAACGGATAGGCCATAAACTCATGCTTTCTGGCTCCAGTATTCGAAATTTCTTAACAAAGTCCTTAAATCTTCGTCAACTACGTCGAACCCTTCGCCCACTCGTTAGAAATATCGGACACCCTTGTATTTCAGATTGTTCTTGATTCAACACCCAAGTCGCCAGGGAGCACTCTCACGAGGTCCTAAGCAAATGCTATACTCAAGCCTGTCTATTCGACGCAGTCATAAGGGACGGCTGCGGGTATTGCAATCATTCTGGTCCGGCGACAGGCGCGAGCTTGTTTCTGGGCCTGTTTTCGTTTTTGGAAGTCGTGCCCCCGGGTAAAGACCTGACTTAACTGTATGCGCCTTTGGCGCCTGTGGGAGAGCCATATCCAAATGGGACCAGTTGCTCTAATGTCGTGGATGTCTACCGGCGCTTTGAGTCAAACACAGAGGCGCAGAGATACACGGAGTTACACGGAGAGCCAGACAAGAGCGAAGAGCCCCAAGGCCGCACCCTAAGGTCAACGATTACGCTGCAATGGCAAGGCCTTCGAAGTTGGTCGTCGCCTCTGCTTTGCCCAAAGTGAAGTAAAACACGGCGCCGTTACCAAGTTCGCCGTCCGCCCAAATCGTTCCACTATGACGCTCAATTGCGCGTTTGACATTGGCAAGGCCGATTCCTGTCCCGGGGATGTCGGCGTAGCGGTGGAGGCGCTCGAAAGGCTCGAAGATCTTTGTAGAGAATTGGGGATCGAATCCCATGCCGTTGTCCTTCACGAAAAATACATCTTGGTTGTTCATCTCCGTGCGTCCAAATTCGAGCACGAGCGGCCGGTCGGGGGAACGGTATTTGCAGGCGTTCTCAGCCAGGTTTAGGAGTGCCAATGCGATGAATGCCGGATCACCCTCTGTGAACAAATCTGGACTGATGTGGACTTCCGGTGTGGGGATGTTCTGCGAAGTTGAAGCGGAAATGACTTGCCGCTCGAACATCTCCGATAAGTTAATTCTTTGGGAAGTGATCGGGCGATTACCGGTGCGGGCGTATTGCAACAGATCGTCCACAAAGTTGGAGAGCCGCATTGCCGCTGCATACAGGCGTTCTGTTTGCTCGCGGCCGGACGCTCCCAGTTTCTCTCCTTCGTCCTCGATAAGCACGCGTGAGTTGACGACGAGACTTCGAATGGCACTCCGTAGGTCATGGGCAACGGTGTAAGTGAAGCTGCTCAGTTCCTCGTTCTTCTCTACGAGAGCAGCAGTGCGCTCCAACACTCGCTCCTCAAGCTCATGGTTGGCGAGGCGAAGTTCCTCGCGGGCATGGGCTAGTTGGGAGTGCGCCTTACGATTAGAGCCTCCGATGAGTGCCACGGCGGACGAAGAAAAGAGGTAGATGAAGAGCGATGTCGCTTCCGCCTTGTGCAAGATCGCATAAAAGGGCGTGACGTAAAGGTAGGTTCCCACTGCGGCGCCGAGGGCAAGGCAAGCGACCGCTGAGCGCAAGCCGTAGCGCCAAGCGCAAAACGCAACGATCGGCAAATAGAATGCATAGGGAGCGCGTGTATCGAGGATGCTTTGGAGGGGATATCGAGCCAGAGTGCAAACGATTACGGCAAGAAACGCCACACCGTAGCCTTCGCTGGATTGTTCGGCTTCCCTAAGCCTTCTCAGGTTGAATCGTCCCAATTGGGTCGCATTTGCAAGCGCCATGTAAGGGATATATCGGCAAGTGTTGGCAGCGGCATGAGGGAAAATGCTGGCAAATTTGATTGGGATATCCCGTTCGGGAGTTCTTTGGGAGTGCGAGAGCTTGCTCGCGCTTTTCGGCGGTGTACGCACGCTGGGCTCGCTCTTTTGTAAACGTGAGGTGTTTGCCCCCATCCCCCTTCGGGTACTTCCCCCACGCGTGGGGGAAGATTGTTGGGGCTAAATGTTCTTTGGCGTAAAGCTGGTGCCGCAGCCGCAGGAGCGGGCGGCGTTGGGGTTTTCTACTTTGAAGCCGCCTCCGATGAGGTTGCCTGTGTATTCAAGGCTTGAGCCTTGAAGGAACTTGGCGGACTTGGCGTCGACGACGACTTTGATGCCGTCCAGGTCGGCTTCCAGGTCGATGGGTGTGTTCTTTACGTCTAGCTTCATCACGTACTCAAAGCCGGAGCAACCGCCGCCTTTGACGCCAACCCGCAGAAATACGTCGGGGCGGCCGTCTTTGGTGACCAGGCGCTTAATCTGGGCGATGGCGGCCTCGCTGACTGTGATGGGGAATTCGGTTTGTGTTTCAGCCATGGGTTCCTACTTCTTAGACGCCTGAAGCGCTTCCTGTCGCCTCGGCGCATCGAACAGTTGCACGTTTGTTTTTTCTCCGCTGCTGATCAGATCGGCAACAGTGAGCTTTCCAATCACTTGGTCGACCGACTGCTGAATCATTTGCCATAAAGATCGGACCGAGCAGTCGACCGCGTGAGTGCAGATCGACAGCTGGCCAGCATGCTTTTCGCAGAACTCTGCGTCGTAGAGCTTGCCTCCGAGGGCTTCGAGGACATCGCCAACCACGATATTATTGGCTTCTCGGGCAAGGGTGTAGCCTCCGGATTGACCGCGGGTGCTCGTTATGAATCCTTCCTTGCGGAGGATCATGAGGAGCTTGGCCACATGGGTTGAGGTGAGGCCCTCGTGCTTGCTTATCTCGGGGATGGTGAGGCTGCCATCCGTACCGAGACGGGCGATCTGGAGAAGGCATCGGAGGCCGTATTCTTCTTGGGCTGAGAACTTCATTTGCGGCCTCGGAGCGTAAATCGTAAATCGTAAATCGTAAATCGCTCGGAGTCGGAAGGGGCTAATTTCACAATTGCGGCGTTTGCAGGCTTCCCCATCCCCAGCCCTTCCCCCTCTCCTGGCACGATCCATCCAGGACAAGGGGAAGGGAGTCGGAGTTCCCAATACCCAGCACCCAATACCCAATACCTTCCGTCACATAAACCCCAGCATCAGCTTAACTTCTTCGCTCATGCGTTCGATGGTGAAGGGTGGGTCCCATGTGAGTTCTACGGTTACTTTTCCGACTCCTGGGGTTGCGCGGGCGGCTGTTTCTACCTCTCCGGGGAGGATTCCTGCGACGGGACACATCGGGGAAGTGAGGGTCATCAGGATGTGGACGTTCTTGTCGTCGTCGATTCGGATCTCGTAAATGAGGCCGAGGTCGTAGACGTTGACGGGGATCTCGGGGTCGAAGACGTTCCGGATCTCCTCGATGACCTGGTTTTCGAGAAGCGACTTCTCGATGGAGTTGAGGGGCTGGCGGTCTGAGATTTGGATGGGCTCAGGCATTTGCGACACCTTTATTCCTAAGTCTGTACTTCATTCGGTCGTAACCTTTTCCTCGCCTTGTAGTGCGGCGTGCAGCGCATGCCACGCAAGAGTAGCGCACTTGATGCGGACGGGGTGCTCCCGGACTCCGGCCAGGGACATTATTTCTTCGCCGAGCTGGTCTTCGCATTCCGGCTCGACGCCTTGGGAAGTGACCATCTTTTGAAAGGCTTTAAACATCTCCTCGGCCTCCTCGACGGTCTTGCCTTTGACGGCTTCCGTCATCATGGACGCTGAGGCGGTGGAGATGGCGCAGCCTTGGCCGTCGAAGGCGATGTCGGTGACTTTGTCGCCTTCGGTCTTTACCGTTAGAGCGACCATGTCTCCGCAGAGCGGGTTGTAGCCTTCGGCGTGACGGTTGGCGTTGATGACCTTGCCCTTGTTACGGGGGCGCTTGTTGTGGTCTAGGATGACCTCTTGGTAAAGCTCTCTTAGATCCATTTTTAGTTCCCCAGCAACCAGTGGGCAGCGTAGCAGATGATGAAAAAGAAGCTGCCCTCGATGAGCTTCCACACGGCCCAGATTTGGGTGTGGTGCTTCATGCCGTAGAGGCCCGAGCCGATTTGGTAGACGCAGAGGAGCATGATGGCGACGAGGATCCACCGGGCAACTTGTTTGCCCGTGTTTGGCTTCTCTTGGTTGTCGTCGATGTAGCGGCTCAGGTGAACATCTCCTTTACTTTCCTGACGCCTGCGGCGAGGGCATCTGCTTCTTCCAGGGTGTTGTAGAGGGCGAAGGAGGCCCGGGCGGTGGCGGGGATGCTGTATCGGGTCATGAGGGGCATGCAGCAGTGGTGGCCGGCTCGGATGGCAATGCCTTCGCCGTCGAGGATGCTGCCGATGTCGTGCGGGTGCACGCCGTTGATGGTGAAGGAGACGATTCCGGCTTTTTCTGCAGCGGTGCCGATGAGATTCACACCCGGGATTTCGCTTAGGAGTTGGGTGGCTCGGTTGGCGAGGAGTAGCTCATGCTGGTGGATGGCGTGCATAGTGTTTTGCAGCTTTTGACGGCTTCCGGAACCCGCATCCCCAACCCCTTCCCCCTCTCCGGCACGAACCATCCGGACAAAGGGCAGGGCCTCTGAAAGACTTTCCAAATATTCAATGGCCGCCCCAAGCCCGACCACGCCGGCGATGTTGGGTGTGCCGGGCTCAAACTTTGCGGGAATCTCGGCGTAACTCGTTTCCTGGAAACTGACCGTGCGGACCATGCTGCCGCCGCCTTGGTAGGCGGGGAGAGCTTCAAGCAGATGACGCTTGCCGTAAAGCACTCCTATGCCGGTGGGTGCGTAGATTTTGTGGCAAGAGAGGGTGTAGAAGTCGGCGTCTAGGTCTTGGACATCGACTAGCCAATGGGGGCCGGCCTGAGCGCCGTCGACGAGGGTGATAGCGCCGGCTTTGTGGGCCATGGCGAGTATCTGCTTGACCGGGTTGATCGTGCCGATGCTGTTGCTGATGTGGACGATCGCGACGACTTTGACGCGGTTGTCCCTTAGGAGCTGGGCGTAGGCTTCCAAATCTATTTCCCCGACTTCGGTGATCGGGATCGGCTTGACGATGGCGCCCGTCTGTTGGGCAAGCATTTGCCAAGGGACGAGGTTCGAGTGGTGCTCCATCGCGCTGACGAGAATGACGTCGCCGGGGTTGATTTTGGGGAGGGGGCTGTTGGGGTCCGCGTTACCTTTGGTGCTGCGGGCGGAAAGGCCGGCGGAGTGGCGTTGAAGGCCAGTGGAAACCAGGTTGATGCCTTCGGTGCAGCCTTTGGTGAAAATGATTTCGTTGGTGTCGCCGGCGTTGACGAAGCGGCGGACGGTCTCTCGGGCGGTTTCAAACCTCTCGGTCGCCCTTTCGCTCAGGAAGTGGACGCCGCGATGGACGTTTGCGTTGGCTTCGGTCCAGTATTCGTCGAGCGCCTCGATGACGGCCAAGGGCTTTTGGGAGGTGGCGGCGTTATCGAGGTAGACGAGGGGTTTGCCCCGAGCGATGACGCTGAGGATTGGGAAGTCGTTCCGGATCGTTTGGCCTAATTCAATTGGGGGTTGTTGGGCGACGGTCATATTAGTTTGGCTCGTGGGAAAGCGGACTTGTGACGAATTCGATCGGAGGTACGCAACCCCTTCAGGGTTGGGAATCGTGGTTGCGGTCGAGACCCAGGGTAGGAAACCCTGGGCTGGGCAACGTAATCCCTTCGGGATATTCCGGAGGGAGGGTTCAATCGCGCGGCACGCGGTGTGTTCGCTGATTCGCAGGGACACGTGTGCTCCCCCAAGTTCACCTAGGCGCTCCCGGCTGAGACGGATCGTTTGGCTTATCGACCAATGACTTGTAGAGCCAGCCTGGCGCGTAGGCAACTAAGTAGCTGACAACGACGGAAATGAAGCTAACCGATGTAAACAGCGTTTTAGGGGTCGCATTTCCAAACCGAACATGAGAAATCAGCATTCCGCCGATGAGAGAGAGCAGGACGACGCAGAGAAGGAAAAGAGCCAGTCGTCCCAACCGATCTCGACTTCCCGCGCCCACGACGATCACTCCTCCAGCGATCGTTGATCGCCGCCGGGGTTGAGCTTCATGAAGAGAGCGTTTTCTAGGGCTTTGCGGACGTCGCCCACGGAGATCTTTTCCAAGACTTCTGCGGCAAAGGCATAGACGAGGATGGCGTCGGCTTCGGGCTTGGGGATGCCGCGGGACCGGAGGTAGAAACGGGCGTCTTCCCTGAGTTGGCCGACGGTG
>JANYLD010000273.1 GCA_025363835.1 Armatimonadota bacterium | reverse complement strand
CGTCGGCACCGGGTTGACGAACGATTCGCCAAGATACTCGCTCCGCATCGGTTTGGTGCGCGCGCTCAATGACGTGAAAGAATAGGCGCGATTAACGGCTCAGCCCGAGAGTAATCTTCCGTCCGTGGTTCTAATTGCTCTCGCATTATTCGCACGTCAAGCCGCCTCTACTCCGCCCATGCCCGAGGCCTTGATGCCCGCATCCCAAATCGGGCGCTTTCACTACAAGGTGTCGACAAGGAACAAGCGGGCCCAGGCCTACTTCGATCAAGGCCTAGCCATGATCTACGGCTACCAATACGGCAGCGCCGAGAGGAGTTTCAAAGAGGCGATCAAGCTTGATCCGCAGTGTGCCATGGCTTATTGGGGCCTTGCGATGGCAAATGGGACCACGATCAACTCGCCAGACGTGAGCGACGAGCGGGCAAAGGCGGCGCTCAATGCCTTAGATAGCGCAGATACAGCAGTTGAAGCAACGCCGCTTGAGCGCGAATTGGTTGCCGCGGAAAGAAAACGCTTCTCCATGCCATCGCCGAAGGACCGCACGACATTAAACGCGGACTATGCGGACGCTATGCGGATCATCTGGCGTCGTCATCCGAATGATCCCAACATAGGCGCCTTGTTCGCAGACGCTCTCATCGACCAACACCCGTGGGATCAGTGGACGCCCGATGGACAGCCCAAGGCTGGGACCGAGGAACTGATGAGCACGTTGGATGACATCCTGAAGCTCGATCCACGTCACCCTCACGCCCTCCATCTGTACATTCATGCGTATGAAGCATCTCCGTTTCCTGTAAGGGCAAAGTTCGCCGCCGACGGGCTGGAGAATCTGCAACCAGGTCTGGGCCACATGCAGCACATGCCTTGTCACGTTTACGTTCACACGGGCGACTGGGACAAAGCGGTACAGGCAAACTTGAACTGCCTAGAAGTCACTGAGGCTTATCTAAGATCTCGCAACTTGCTGCAAAGAAAGGCCACTTTTGCCGACCACTACGAAATGGCGCTGGCGTACGCGGCCGCAATGCGCGGACAGAGCGCCCTGGCCGCCTCCGCCATAGACCGCATCTTTAAGGGTCAGAACCTCGACGAGTTGCTCAAGGACGATCCTAGCCTCGACGGAGAAAGCGCCATGCCCCTGGAAATAATGAAGCGGTTCGGCAAGTGGGACGACATCTTAGCGGCACCCGACTACGGCCCGAAATCTCCGATTTCCAACGTGATGAGGTTTGCGTGCCGGGCAGTGGCCTTTGCCGCAAAGGATCAGTTGGAAGGCGCCAAGAAGGAGCAAGCATCACTGGAAGCCGCTCTTGCCGCAATTCCTGCCGAAGCGCGGTTCGATCAATTCGACAGCGTGCACCAGTATCTGGACGTCGAGAAACACCTGGTTGCCGGAGAAATCCTGATCCGCGAAGAGGGGCATATGGACAATGGCCTGGCGGAGTTGCAGAAAGGTGTTGAAGCTCAGGATGCCCTCCACTATTCCGAGCCCCCAGATTGGCTTATTCCAGCACGGCACTCCCTTGGCGCAGCGCTCGTTATGGCCAAGAAATACCCAGAAGCGGAAGCGGTCTACCAGGACGATTTGAAGCGGAACCCGGAAAACGGCTGGTCCCTTTATGGTTTGGCAAAGACGCTACGCCTCGAGGGCAAAACTTCATTAGCTGCCAAGGTTGACCGCCGATTCAAGAAGGCTTGGTCGAGCGCTGACACAGCCATTGAAAGCTCCTGTCTTTGTATTCCAGGCAAATCGTAGTCGGGAATCACTTCGCGGCGGTTGAGATCATTTGCCGGAAATACCAAAGATGTCCGAGCAATTCATCGCCCGATCGGACCTTTAGGAAATCCCGGACGAAAAGCCGTCCATCCGCCATCAGAACTTGATCGTCCTTCACCGACTCTTCGTGGGCGATGATATGTTCAGCTCGCTCTCGCTCCTTGACCGGGTCGGCAACGACGTTTGCAAAGCAGTCTGCGAGCTCCGCCGTGCTGCGCCCCAGCGCCTCGGCTGGCGTCAAACCTGGAAGAAATTCATTGCAGAACGCGGCGTTTGCAAATTGGACCTGGCGCTCGGCGTCCACGAAAACAACTCCCGAATACAACCCATTCAAAAGGGTCCTTAACTGCGCAAGCGTTTCGGTGGCCTCCCTTTCTGTCCTTCGCCGCTGTTCGTCGGCTCGGACACCGGCAATGATCGTGCCGCATGTAATAGTCAAGGGCTCAAGCCACCTAACGATATTTTCGCTATAACCCCCCGGTCGGTTTGCTATCCCAATTACGCCCAGCATCTCATTGCCTTGAAGCACTGGCAGACCTAGGAAGGCCGTAATCGTGGGATGGCCCTCTGGAGCACCCCCTCGTAGAGTGTCGGCTTCTGAGTCGTTGGAGATGACGACGGTCTTGGACTCGACAACCGCTCGAAACAGGTTTTCTAGGTTTTTGAACTCAAAGCCCTCGGCCACAACCTTTCTGTAAAGCTCTTTTGATTCCTCATCCCAAGAGATATCGGATGCGCAAATGTTCTTCAGAAACTTGTTGCCGTTTTCGTCAACGCTAAGCTCACCAATAAATCCAAATTCGGATTGCGTAAGAGACAAAAGTTCGGACAGCAAGCCGCCGAAGACCTTGCTAATGTCGGGTCCTTCGGACACGTAGTTCAGAAGGGCCCCTTGAATGGCCGCCAATAGATTTCGGTGGGCAAGCTCCCTCGCCTGCGCCTCGCTTCGCCTATGGATCTCGTCCATCAGCCGTTCATTTTCGCGATGGATATCCTCCACCTTGGCCATAACGGAGTCCTCAGTAGCTCTTGCCACGACCTGGGTGCGGCTTGACGCCCCAAAGCGCAAGAGAATGCGGCGCCAATAAGTGCCCACGGTGTCGCGGCTGATGCCGAGTTCCAGACTAATCTGCTTGTCCGTGAATCCCTTTGCCGCAAGGCCCAAGACTTCAGCTTCGCGCGCCGGCAACTGAACACCCTTATCTTCCGATTCCGATTCGAAACTCATATCGCTGGCGCTCAATTTCAGAATGATTAGGACGCCATTATAGGCGACAATGTCACTTCCCTCGAATGAGGTGTTCACGCACTTTCTTCAAAATGCGGCGATCGGCGAGGCGCGCGCTAGCTGGCTCGTCCAGAGGATTTGAAGGCTCGCCATCTGGGTCAGGCGACCTCTATCTTTCCTGTTCATCCGGTACTCTTGAAATCCCAGAATGGTCCACAACGTCATCATCATCGGCTCCGGGCCGGCCGGATACACCGCCGCTCTCTACAACGCTCGCGCCAACCTCGAACCGCTCGTTTTCGCTGGAATTCAACCGGGTGGACAGTTGATGATTACGACCGATGTTGAGAATTATCCGGGGTTTCCCGAAGGCATTATGGGGCCAGAGGTGATGGAGCTCTTTCGCAAGCAAGCGGAGCGCTTCGGAGCGAAGATCGACGATCGTGAGATTACAAAGGTCGATTTCAGTCAGCGTCCATTTAAAATCTGGGCGCATAACGAAATGTTTGAAGCCAAGACGATCATCGTCGCCACTGGTGCAAGTGCAAAGTGGCTCGGCTTGCCAAGCGAAATCACGTTCGGCGGCTTCGGAGTGAGCGCCTGTGCCACCTGTGACGGATTCTTTTTCCGGGGCAAGGAGGTCATCGTCGTGGGCGGCGGAGACACGGCCATGGAAGAGGCTCACTATCTGACCAAGCACGCGAGCAAGGTCTATCTCATCCATCGTCGAGATTCCTTCCGAGCGAGCAAGATCATGCAGGATCGCGTAGCCGCGAATCCGAAAGTTGAAATCATCTACAACACGGTCATCGAAGAGATCACCGGCCACAAGGAGCCCGTGAAGAAAGTGACCGGCGTTCGCTTGATGGACCTCGCAAACGAGAAGATGAGCGAGATGCCGATAGACGGCGTATTCATTGCGATAGGCCACAAGCCCAATAGCGATATCTTTAAAGGCTGGCTGGACATGGACGACGTGGGTTACGTGAAAATCCAAGCAAACAGCACGAAAACCAATATCCCTGGCGTCTTCGCTGCGGGGGACGTAGCAGACGCGATCTATCGCCAAGCGGTGACCGCCGCGGGCACGGGCTGCATGGCCGCTATCGATGCGGAGAGATTTCTCGAGGCCGAGGGCCACTAAAGCGTGCTCTTAGCCCTCATAGCGGCACTCCTTTTCATGCCGCAGGTCCAACAGTCTCGCGACACCGGAATCACGCTGACGAATCCGCTGACGGGGGACAACGACGCCCTTCTCCTTGTGAAGAGCGACCGGTTAGAAGCTCCGAAAATGTCCCCCAGGAAGTTTGATGGCAAGAAATGGCAATTCGACTGGGTCACAAGCGGCTACGGAAAAGACCCTTTATCGGGCGAGTTGATGCTCCGATTCCGGGTCTTTTCGCAGGAGCGCAAGCCGCAAAACGACCCCGCGCAGATGGCCGGGATCATGGACCTCCGCATGTGGCAACTCCTAAACCACAAACTTAAAATCGACCACGCCGAGATGGGGCACGGTCTCAAGGACGTCGACGAATACCTTTGCTGGGGCGGCGCCGCGGGGGGTGAGCAGACACTTGGCGAGGATATTGAAGCGGGGCAAGTGCGCCGAGTCAACACGATCAACATCTACGATATCGCGAGCTTTAAGGACCCCATGGAAATGGCACGGGAGGTTGCTCACGAATATGGGCATGCGGTATTGCCGGCCGTAGGGGGATTTGAAACGCCCGAGGACTGGGCGAACGGTTTCCTCGGGGAGCGACTCTTCTTACGGTGGCTACGGGACACCTACGAAAGCGGGCGAATCGACTCAGCAGCAACTATGGGCGCTTCCTTTCAGTCGTTAGATGCCTGGGTAAAAAAGAACGTCGACCCTCTCATGGTTGACGCCTCATCCCATGCACCCAACCGAGGGCTGCTTGGCGGCAAAGGCCAGAAAGCTATGAACGCGTACATGGGACTTGTACTTTACGCTGATTCGCTTCTTCCGAACCAAGTGCTAGCGCGCTCCCTTAAGCTAACCGGTTCGATGTCCGCAAAGGACTATCCACAAGCCTTGGTAGACGCCTGCGCTGGCGCAAGCTACACGGTTAACGTGCCTTCTAACTTATACAGAAAAAAGCTGTGGCTTCCCTTAGGAAGGTCGAGCGTTCGAAGGGGCAAGATCGTTGCCCGTTCGGGATCTTGGGCCGAGGTTCTGCCGTCTGTTGGACCTCTGATTGTCATATCTCCCGGGCAAGGTTAACGGTCCTACAGGTGGATAAATCGCCCGTAGGCAGGTGAACGGCCATAATTCGGCCGTGAAGCGATGGCTGGGCGCATTGTCGGTGGTGCTGCTCGCATGCATGGCCATCATCGCATTTCATTCGCGTTCTCCAAGGCTCTTGGAGGACTCTGACACAAAGGTCTTGCTGAGTCGGCTTGCTGCGCGGCACAATGCCCTAAGCTGGTTTTCTACCGATTGGCCCCTCAACAACCATTTCTACCGGCCTGTGACGGCCCTAAGCTTCGAACTGGATCGGCGCCTCTTTGTCACCGCCCCAGGCTTCGGCCTGTCAGCCAGCTTCTACTGTGCCCTCTGCGTCCTCGTCCTCTTTTGGCTTTGTCGTGAGCTCACCGATAGCCCCGCGTTTTCGGCCAGCGTTGCGCTGCTGTTCGCCTTGTGGCACTCGCCGTTCTTCGTCGCGTGGGACCAGATCGCTGTTGGAGCCACATTTCTCGTGGCCGCCCTCGGCGTCCTGCGACATAGACTTCGAGTCCGCTACTACCTCCCCGCACTTCTGGCCATAACGTTTGCCGCAGCCGAATTGGGTGGGGTCCATCTCAGAGAGGCGCCTCAGGGTTTCTACCTTGGCGTACTGACCTGGCTCCCTAGCCGAACTGCGACCCTCATGACCCTGTTCTCACTCATCTCCATCGCATCCTATCTGCGCTTTGAGCGCCTTGGCTCACCTCAGATCCCCAAACAGCCCTCTCCGATCGACCCGCCAACCACGAGATCTTCTTCTCAGGCTGATAGCGTGTCACGGTCGTTCTGGATATGGTTCCCCATTTCGGTAGTGGCGGCCGGACTTGCTCTTGGTTCTTACGAACAGGCGGCGATGCTCCCCTTCTTGCTCCTTCTCGCGGCAGGCGTCATGCGTGGGAAGGGCTACTCGGTAAAGTGGGGCTCCCATGTCGTGTTCTGGGTATTGCTCTTTATCGTGGTTGTTCTGCGGGATCGAGTTCTTCCACCCGGAATCTCAGACTATCAGCAACAGCAACTCCGGCATGGGTGGAATGCCGCTTTGTCGGCTGTCACCTACTTGGCTCCTGCTGCCGTCTTTGCTCCAAGCTGGTGGAGCGACCTCTCGCTCGGCGTCGCCATCCTAGAGGCCAGCTCCTTCTATCTGTTTTTCTGGAACCTTGCCGGAAATGCGATTTCGTACAAGGCGGCGTTCTCGAAAAGCGGGTTGGGAGCCTATGCGTGGCTTAGCTCCGTGGTCGCATTCTTGCCCATGGCTTTCCTGAAGCAGTTCCCGCACTATCACTACTTACCAATGGCTCTTAGGGCCATCTTCGTCGTGATTCTGGTTCGCGTTGTCTGGGATTTCATCACCCGCGCGGCGTCGCCCCCAAGCCTGCAAGCGCCTGTAAGACTCGCTCCCGCACCTGGGTCGCTTCTTCATCAGTGAGGTTGCCACCCAGCTTCCTCAGTTGAAGAGCGATCGCAAGAGAGTGTTGTCCGTCAGGCACCCCTTTGCCCTCGTAGACATCGAACAGCCAGGACTTCTCAAGAAGATCACCGGCGGCCGAGGAAAGCGTCTCGGATATCTTCGCAAAGGGCACCGACTTGTCGATAAGAAAGGCGATATCTGGCCGCACAGCGGGGTTCTTGCTGATTGGTCGCACTTGGACATTCGTCAGGGCGTGATCATAGGCCCTGAACAGGTTGATCTCGGCAAGCATCGTATCCTCGGGCATTCCGGCGCGCTCAGCGACATCTGGGTCGATCTGACCAAGAATTCCGATCGAATCTTGCCCTCCAAGCAGCTCCGCCTGCCGCGTGGGATGTAGCCTCGAATCTAGATAGTCTGGAACTTGAAACTGAACTCCATCGAGGGTGCGATAAGCCAACTCGCCGATTAAGCCCTTAAGGTTGAAGAACGTGCTTCCACCAGGTGGCTTGGAATTCCAACTCTCGGCCTGAATGGAACCTTGGAAGAGAAATCCGATCGAAGTGGCCTCGACCACATTGCCGTCGTGGTGCCCAAAAATTTGACCCATTTCGAACAGCTGGAGGTTTTTGCCGCCATTCCGTCGTGAAGCATCTGCCAGTGAACTCAGAGTCGAGTTCCTCAGCCACATCATTTCAGGGTCGTTGATGCCCCTTGGTCCGATTCTCGCCAATCGTGGGTTGTCCAAAGGGCTCAAATCACGCAACGTTTGACTAATCGTTTGGTTGAATCCCAGCCGGACCGCGTTTTCTCGCACCTTGTCTTTCCAAGATTCATAGCCTGCCGGGCCCCCAAGAGTAGTCGATCCACGGGGCAAAGCCTCTGGAATTCTCTCGTAGCCATGGACACGCCCGAGCTCTTCGATGACGTCCTCCTCTCTGAGAACGTCCGGTCGCCAAGAAGGAGCAACTACTTCGAACTCGCCTTGACCTGTTCGGCTGGCTCTGAACCCAAGCCTGGTCAAATAGGACAGAGCTTCCTCCTCGCTTATCGGCATGCCCAGCAAAAGGTCGGATCGAGCGATCCGCAAACGGATGGGTCGAGGAGTCGCCGCGCCGGCGTAAACGTCGACTGTCTCCCCGGGACTGGCGGACCCAGGAACTTCGGCGAGCAATTGCGAGAACCTTTCTAACGCGGCAACAACGCCGCCTGGATCCACGCTTCTCTCAAAACGATAGGAAGCCTCGCTGGACATACCAAGGGCCGTCCTCGTCTTGCGAACGGAAGTGTTGACGAAGTGAGCAGACTCGAGTAGAACCGAGTTGGTCTCCGGAGAAACCTCGGCGTCCGCGCCGCCCATGACCCCAGCGATGGCTACAGGCCGGACGGCGTCGCAGATCATCATCATGTGGGGGCTGAGTTCTCGCTCCTGGCCGTCCAAAGTCGTGATCTTCTCGCCCTGGGCAGCCTTCCTGACCACAATCTTTCCACCCTCTAACTTGTCGAAGTCGAAGGCATGGAGCGGTTGTCCAAGCTCCAACATCACATAGTTGGTTAAGTCAACCAGCAAGCTTATGGGCCGCATCCCAGCTTTGCTCAGCCGCTCCTGGATGCGAGACGGCGAGAGACCGTTTTGAACGTTGTAGTACCGCCGGTAAGCGTAACGAGTGCAGTCCGATGTTTGGATTTGGACCGACGACGTCGTGGGATTCGTATTGCTGATCTCAGGTGCGCTCTCGCTATGGAACCGCCGGCAGGCATTCAAGTAAAGCTCTGTGGGTTTGGCAGTCGAATCCTTGGCGAGGACCTCGCGAGCCAACCCAAAAACGGACAGCCCATCGCCGCGGTTCGACATCACTTTGATGTCGAGAACCGGCTCGCCGTTCACGTTTTCAATCCCCTCGAGTTCAAAGCCGGCCATGGTCAGCAGATCGCCCGCTTGCTCAGCACTTAAACTCGTCTCGACGAAATCAAGAAGCATCGAATAGGGGAATTTCATTCCGGAATCTCCAGCATCTCCAACCGATTACCGAACGGGTCGTCCACGTAAAACCGGCGCACGTTGTCGTAAGCTTCATCCCACCTCACATCACAACCTGCGTCAAGCAGCTTTCTGGCTGCTCCACTTAGGTCAGGACATCGGAACGCTGGATGAGGTCCTGTCAACGGCGCGAAAATCCCCCCCGCTTGCAGGTGAAGTTGTCGCCCATCAGACGCCTGAAACCACACGCCGCCTCGCCTTGCAAGCTCATGAGGCTTCGGAATCTCAACAAGGCCAAGCAACCCGGCATAAAACGCGCGCGCCTCGTCTTCCTTCTCCGTTGGCAACGGAATCGCGACGTGGTCAAGTCCGGAGATCATCCTGGGAACTGCTCCAGAAAGCGAAGATCGTTTTCAAGGAAATTGCGCAGATCGTCCACGCCAAACGCCAGCATGGGGATCCGCTCAACCCCTAGGCCAAACGCAAAGCCAGACCACCTTTCAGAATCAATTCCGTAGGTTTCCAAGATATTGGGATGAATGAGGCCCGCGCCACCAAGCTCCACCCACTTGCCTCCAAAGAGCTTCGGAGAAGAGATAGCGTAATCGACGCCCGGCTCAACGAACGGAAAGAAGTCGGGGCGGAAACGCACCAGAACATCTTCCCCAAACATGGCGCGAGCAAAGAGGCCGAGGGTGCCCTTAAGGTCCGCCATGCTGATGCCTTCATCGATCATGAAGGCGTCAACCTGGTGAAACGTATGCCCGTGCGTCCTGTCAACCGCTTCGTTTCGATAGCAGCGGCCCAACGTGAAAACGCGCAGAGGCAAGCTCATGTCCCCCGCCTTCACCTTCTCGTAAACACGGCCCTGGAGTGCGGTGGCTTGGGTCTTCAAGAGGAGATCATCAGAGATGTAAAAGGTGTCTTGGTCGTCCATCGCCGGATGATTGGGTGGATAGTTTAGAGCCTCGAAGTTGTAGCGAAACTCCTCAACGTCTGGCGACTCCAGGTATTGAAATCCGAGGCCGGTAAACACGGCTTTGATTCTGTTGGCCGCTTGCTGAAGAACGTGCTCTCGTCCCATGCGGGCGGGAACGCCTGGCATCGTGACGTCGATACGTTCACGCTGGTACTGCTCCTCCCTCTCATTCTCTTTCAGCGCCTCCATCCTCGTCTCGAGGAGCGCTTGAAATCTTTCCTTCGATTCATTGACTTGCTGGCCGAAGCTCTTGCGCTCCTCAGGCGGCAAACTGCCGATCTGCTTGAGTTGCCCAGTGATCAAGCCGCTCTTGCCTATGTACTTGATCTCCAGCTCCCGCAAGCGCGCGGTAGAGGGCGCCTCGGCGATCTCTTTGAGGGCAGCGCTTTCGAGGTCTTGGACTTGGGGCATGGGCGCCAAAGATTGTACTTTGCGAATGCAACCGAGTCAGGATTTACCCATTAACTCGCATTGCGGGAAGATTGTCTCCTCAGTTGGGATAATGGATTTAGCGCACTTTACGAGTGACCTTTCACGTCCTACTGGCGTACAATTCAAAGGGTAAGGCGCTTGTTGCTGCCAGAACCCACGCCTTCCATACCTAGGATCTCATAAACCCATGAACCTCAAGTCAGCTTTCTGTATTTCAGCCGCGATGAGCGCGACCTTTGGTTTTAGCCAGGTTCCCGTAACCAAGCTAACCTCCATTTTGGCTCCTAATGCCATCTCGTACTCGACCAATTTGGGACCGCTCAACCCTGCCAAACTAATCCACTTCACGGTCAGCCTGCCGCCAACGAGCATGGCGAAGTTGCAGGCTCTCGCAGATAGCGTCAGTGACCCAGGCAGCCCTTCCTTCCGCCATTACACCACGCCGCAGACCATTGCAACCGACTTTGGGCAACCTTTGACTACAGTTCAGACGATTGCAAACTACTTGACCTCAAAAGGTCTGACTGTCACTTACATCAGCCCAAGCCACTTCACAATGACCGCTCAGGGAACGGTCGGAAATATTGAGTCAGCATTCGGCACGACCCTAAACCAGTTCCATTCCACGAAGGCGGTCGACGCCGATAAGCCTTATTTCTACTCCTTCACGAGTCCCCTCCAAGTTCCGACGTCGATCGCTCCTTACATCGAGGATGTCGCCGGGCTCCAGAACTACACCCGTATGAAGAAATTCATCCTGACTCCAGATCAGGCTCGCGTTCTTTATGGGACGGCGCCGGATTACAACTCGGGATTTCAGGGCCAGGGCCGCAGTGTGGCGATATCGAGTTGGGATGGCTATCTGCTTTCCAACGTCCCCTTGTACTTTGCGAAGTACGGCCTGCCCGGACCGCCAAGCATCACTCAGATTAAGATAAACGGAGGATCCGGCACTGGTACCGCCCAAGGTGAAGGTGACGTCGATATCCAAATGGTTTTGGGCATGGCTCCCCGTTGCAACTTCTATATCTACGACGGCGGGTTGGGAGGAGGCGGCAGTGACCTGCTGGACGTTCTCAGCAGAGAGCAAACGGACAACCTAGCGGACATCATCAGCGAAAGCTATGGATGGGCACCCTCTCCCACGGAGCAGGAGTCCGCGCACGTCATCCACACCGCCATGACGGCCCAAGGGATCACCTACATGGCAGCTTCGGGAGACAGCGGCACAGATCACAGTCCATTTGGCATTCTTTTTGACTACCCGATCGACGACCCTGAAGTGCTACAAGTAGGCGCGACCGAAGCAACCACGAGTCTTAGCGGAACCAGAGTTAGCGAAATTACTTGGAGTGGCAACGGCGCGGGTGGCGGTGGTTGGGTCACAACCCCACTCCCCTTCAACATAAAGCCTTCCTGGCAAAAAGGAACCGGAGTCCCCAACGTCAATTTCCGATTAGGGCCGGACGTGGCGATAATGGGCGGCTTCATTAACAACCTTGGCGCCTACTTCTTCTTTTTCGCCGGAGCATTGGATAGCACAGTGGCGGGGACGAGTTTCGCTTGTCCTGTATTCGCTGGTCAACTGGCTGTTACAGAGCAGCGTGTTATTGCCACTGGCGGCTTGAAGTCCTACGGTGGACATCAACGCGCTGGTCGAATTCAAGACGTTTTCTATGCCCAAAACGGGACCTCCACTAAGTGGTACGACGTTGTTGGTGGTGGCTCCATAGGCCTGCTACCGGACGGATCAACGGCCCTACCCAAACCAGGATGGGACTTCGCGACCGGCTGGGGCGCGATTAATTGGCACAGCCAAACCCTTAAGGGATTGGTGAGCTTGCCCATGACTCCGACGCTCGTCGGTGTCGTTGAAGGTACCAATCTGGGAATGCCTTCCTCCAACGTGATCGTTGCCGATGGACAGTACTTCGAAATCGCAAATGAAACGGTGGCAAACATCGGACAGGTTGCCAGCGCATCCTTCAGCTTCACCCTGCCAACCACCGTTTCCAGAGCGTCGGTGCAGAACCTGCTGTTTAATTTTGCAGGCGGCTTTGCTCAGGGTTCGACTGGCCAGATCTATCTGCTCAATTGGGTCACGGGCAAGTGGGACATTCTGAAATCGTTCCCGCTAGGGGCGACAGGAACTACCCTGAACACAAAGCTAAGCTCGAATATGACGACCTATATGTCGGCGGCGGGTCAGTACAGAATTCTGGTGAGAGGCATCCAGCCCGTCTCGGCGGGAGTGACGACCAACTCCTTGAATCTGGATCTAGTCGGCTCTACCGTTCAATACGCTGACCCTAACGGCTAACGAGCGAACGGGCCCGTGCCTGAGAGAAGCCGAGAGCATGCAAGTGCCCTCGGCTTTCTCATTGGTTCCGGCCAAGGTAACCTCGGGACCCGCATGAAGCTTCACGAGTATCAGTCCAAGGAATTGCTTTCACGTTTTGGTGTCCCCGTCCCTGCAGGCGATGTGACCAATGATCCCGCCGAGGCCGCCGAGATTGCTCGGAAACTCGGGGGCAAAGTCGTCGTTAAAGCCCAAGTCCTCATGGGTGGCCGCGGAAAGGCCGGCGGTGTGAAGCTTTTCAACACCGCTGAAGAGGCCGGAGAATTTGCCAAGGCTCTGATCGGCAAGCGACTCGTGAGCAATCAAAATCCGGACGGAATGGTCGTTGAAAAGATCCTGATTGCCGAGCAAGTGGATATTGCGAAAGAGTTCTACGTTGCCGTTTTGCTGGATCGAGCTGCGCAAAGGAATATCGTGATGCTTTCAGCCAAGGGCGGAATGGACATCGAAGAGGTGGCCGAGACGGATCCCGAGTCGATCGTCAAGATTCCGATTGATCCAGCATGGGGCATTGCCGACTTCGAGATTCGAGAAGGCTTGGCCGAAGCGAATATCCCAATTGAAGCGCGTTCGCAAATGGTCACTATGATCAAGCGCCTGGTCAAGGCCTATATCGAGGCCGACGCAGAGATGGTTGAGATCAACCCGTGTGCCATGACCCCCGACGGCAAAATCATCGCAGCCGACGCAAAGGTTTCTATCGACGACAATGCGCTATTCCGCCATGCCGACTATAAGGCAACCTCTGCCGAAAGCGCTGAGGACCCGATTGAAGAGGAAGCCGCGCGTCGAGGAATCGCCTATGTGCGGCTCGGAGGGGACATCGGCATCATCGGAAACGGCGCCGGCTTGGTCATGTGCTCGCTCGATGAAATTAACGCAGCCGGAGGCAACCCCGCCGACTTTCTCGACGTCGGTGGCGGAGCACAAGCCGAACGCGTGAAGTCCTGCGTCGAGCTGATCATGATGGACCCGAACGTAAAGGGCCTTTTGATCAACATCTTTGGCGGCATCACTCGGTGCGATGAAGTGGCGAAGGGCATCCTTGCCGCACTTGACGAGTTGAATCTCACCATTCCCGTTGTAGCGAGAATTGAAGGCACCGCCGCAGAAGAAGGCCGAGCCCTCCTAGCCGGGACGAAAATTGTGCCTGCCCAGACGATGCAGGAAGCCGCCGAAAAGGTCGTAAAACTAGCTTACGCCTAAGGCATTGGGATTTTTTTGGGAGTGCGAGAGCTTGCTCGCGCTTTCGCCGCGCGCACAAATTTCGGCGTTGCTTCCACGGCCACTAAAGCGCGAGCAAGCTCTCCCACTCCCAAAAAAATCCCAATGGCTCAAGGCTGCTCAACGCTAACAACGGCTTCTGCCGTCGACTTGTTCTCCAGCCGCTCCTTCTTACGAGCGCGCCAGTTGAGCCAGCGCATGCCATTCCCGAGGGTCTTGTAGCGGAGTTGGCGGTGCGGGTCGATGAGCGTCTGTTTATCCTCGTAGATCCAGGGCGTCTTCCAAAGCAAAATCAAAGCGGCGGCCATGGGCATCGAGTGATACCGTTCCGGATACAGTTCGGCAATCTTAGCCTCGATCTGCCTTCCGTATCGAGCCGGAGCTTGCGGAAACAGGTGATGGGCGACGTGAGCGCCGAAGTGTGAGTGCAGAGCGTCCAGCCAGAAGAGCCACTTGGGGTGGGTCACGGTCAAGGAAGTCGCTAGGACATCCCTGTCATCCGCCAGGGGGTTGAGGAAGTGGTTGGTCGCAATGTAGGCGATTGCGATGGTGTTGCCCACAAGCAATGGCACAAAGTAGCCCCACCAGAAAACTTGGGTTCCCAGCGATAGAGTCAAGGCGACCCACAAAGAAATCGGGACGACGAACTGGATGATCAAAACAAAGCGGTTGTAGTTCGTGCTCTTCGGACTCCGCATATACGTGATCATCATCCGGATCGTTTGCTGCGTCATTCGGTAGCTGAAGCTGGAGAAGATGATCAGATTACGGGCGAGGGGCGAAAGCTTGTACAAGCCTTTGAGGATAGGGTTGTCCTTATAATCCTCCATCGTGAACAGATGGTCGGGGTCGATCCCTTCGACCTGCGTGTTGTTGTGATGATCCGCATTGTGCCACCGTCGCCACAGATACGCGCCGATGCCGAAAGCGGAAAAGCCTAACCCAGCCAGGAAATCCCTCAAGAGCGGGTTACGTACGCTTGCCCCGTGGCAGATGTCGTGCGCCACAAATCCGAGGCAAGCCATCGAGTGCCCGATGATCAAAGACAAGAGGGGTGCGGTCCACCACGAGAAGTGCATCTTCAGAGCCCAAAGACAGGCTCCAATCACGACGGCGTGGAATGGAAACCAGAGGAGGTTCATCTTGTCCGGCTTGAGATATTCCGGCTTAAGCTCCTTCTTGACCTCGTTTCGGTAGTTCGGAATCGTTGAAGCTTGGGTTCGTTCTGCGAGGGCCATTACGCGTTTAGACGCTCCTTGTCATGGGTGGTTTGAGGGACGGCATCCTTTGCCGACCGCATGGCTGGCGAAAAATTTCAACTGATACAAAAAGTTATACCGGACTCCATAGGTTTCTACGGCAGAAGAGCAGGAAAGTCCCGAGAAAGATGATTCATGCGCCAGAAAGGGTCGAATGGCCTCCTACCGGCAAAACCGGGTGTATCCTATTCGCTCCCATGGGCTTTGTACAACGCTCCGTCATGTGCGGTGAGTCACGGCTTACCGACGTAGGCAGCCAAATCGTTCTAAACGGCTGGGCTCACAAGGTGCGCGACCTTGGGGGTCTTTTCTTCATAGACATGCGCGACCGCTCCGGTCTGATCCAGCTCATTTTCGACCCAAACCGCTTTTCCAACCTAAGCGAACTCAAGAGCGAATCCTGCCTCGCAGTCTCCGGGGAGATCCGCGAGCGCGCCGACTCGGCCAAAAACCCGAAGATGCCTACGGGAGATATCGAGGTCGTCGTCTCAGCTTTTACTATCCTAAGCCACGCGAAGCCTCTTCCCTTCCCATTGAGTGACGAAGACCAGATGCAGAACGTCAACGAGGAGTTGCGGGTCAAGTACCGCTATCTCGACCTGCGTCGACCGGCCATGTATCGAATGCTCGCCTTGAGGGCGGCCGCCATCCGAAAGATAAGAGCTTATCTGGACGACCGCGCCTTCATTGAAACCGAGACCCCCGTCATTACCAAGTCCACCCCGGAAGGTGCCAGAGACTATCTGGTGCCTTACCGTCTTCAGCCCGGGAAGTTTTATGCTCTGCCACAGAGCCCTCAGCAATATAAGCAGTTGCTTATGGTGGCCGGCCTCGAGAGGTATTACCAGATCGCCAAATGCTTCCGCGACGAAAGTCAACGCGCGGACCGCCTTCCTGAATTTACGCAATTGGACCTTGAGATGTCCTTCGTTACCCAGGAAGACATCCTCCAGTTAACCGAAGGTCTGTTGCGGACGACGATTAATGAGCTTATCGTCGAGTTTGGGCTGGAAAAGGAGCCAATCGAGCCCTTCGAGCGGCTTTCGTACGACGAGTCGATGCTGCTTTATGGCAACGACAAGCCAGACTTGCGCTTCGGCCTCCAACTATTCGAGATCACGGATGCTGTTCGTGATTCTGGATTTGGGGTGTTCAAGAATACGGTTGCATCCGGAGGCGTCATCCGCGGCGTGCGTTATCCAGGAGGAGCGCAGCTCTCCAGAAAAGAAGTGTCCGTGCTAGAAGACTTCTGCAAAGAATTCGGAGCGAAGGGCATGGTCTCCATCGCTGTCGACTCCGGCGCCGATTCCGCCGAAGGGGGCATTGTTAGTGAAAAGGGCCTCCACGTCCGCAGTTCAATTCTAAAGTTCCTCAGTCCAGGTGAAGTGGAGGAGATTCTCAAGGTTAGTGGGGCCGAAGCCGGCGACCTGATTTGCCTGGTCGCCGATACCTATGGGACGGCCAACAATGCACTGGGCCGGTTGAGAAACCTGATCGGCGACCGGTGTGGACTTAGAGATCCGAAAAAGCTCAAATACTGCTGGGTCCTGGACTTCCCGCTTGTCGAATGGAGCGAAGAAGAGAACCGGTGGGATGCTACGCATCACCCATTCACTGCGCCCAAAGAAGAGGATCTCGTCTACATCGATTCAGATCCAGGACGAATGCGCGCAGACTGCTACGACGTTGTCTGCAATGGCACCGAATGCGCGTCCGGGTCAATCCGGATCCACCGAGCCGATATTCAGTCGAAAGTCTTTTCCCTCCTCGGTATCGACGACAAGACGCAGAGGGATCGCTTCGGCCACATGCTTGACGCCTTCTCGTTTGGCGCTCCGCCCCACGGTGGCATTGCGCCCGGAATTGACCGCCTCGTCATGTTGTTAACGGACACCGAAAATGTTCGTGAGGTTGTTGCCTTCCCAAAAATGGGTAACGGCTACGACCCCATGATGGACGCTCCTAGCGAAATTGACGAGGCTCAATGGAAAGAGCTTGGCTTGAACGTGACGAAGAAGTAAACGGGAAACGGCTGCGGAACGGCGTCGTTCTGAGGGCTTACTGCCCTAGCCCGACATTATATGCGGCGGACCAAACGGTCACTTTCTACGTAACAGAACCGGACTGCAATTTCTGCTTGACATCCTGTCAAAGCTGCTGTACCATAGTGCATTACTGCTGTCCTGTCGAGACTAGACGTCATGGCAACTTGTGCAACCTGCGGATTAACCATTCTATTCGGCGGAGTTCGAGACAGCGGCTTCCGATTTTGCGGGAAGAAGTGCGCAGAGAAATGCACCCTTCTTCAAGCGATTCGCGCCGTTCCCGAGGACCTCGTCCTTTCTGAGGCTACACGCGTGTTCAATGGCCCCTGTCCCGAATGCGGAGGCAATGGCCCCGTGGACATGAGATTTCACCACCATATTCACTCGCTGATCTACCTCACGTCCTGGAAATCTCATGGAAATGTAAGCTGTGCGGCCTGCGCGAAAAAGAGGCAAGTCGGCGCCATTCTATACTGCGGGGCATTGGGCTGGTGGGGGATTCCATTTGGAGTGCTCGGGACGCCCGTTCAAATTGGACGAAACGTAACCGAAACAGTGCGCTCGAAGCGCGTGCAACCTTCGAAGGCCTTACTTCAACACGTTCGCCAAACGATAGCCAAACAGAATCCTACGCCTTATGTTCGATCTCCTGGAGCGTTCTAGAGCAACATGAAAACACATGAATACTTGGCTAGGGCGTCAAGCAAAACTAAACGTAGCGGAGTTCAAATCGTGAGAAAAATCCTCGCTCGAAAGGTTGAGGGAATCTGATGGCATCTTGCTCCCGCTGCGGCGGATTATTTTTCAACAAGGGCGTGAAGATCCGGTAAGAGGCGTTTTTGCAGCCAGCGATGTGCCGACAAAGGTCAGGCCATCGCTGTGGCTGACACGTTGCCCTCCGAACAGGTGACTGCAATTGCAACTGAGTTTTTCCATGGTGAGTGCCCTCGATGCCATCAGACGGCGAAGGGGGTCGATATTCGCCGACATCACAGGCTACTATCAGCCGTCTTTTTCCAGACTTACGGGACCGGTCAGTCTGTCTGCTGCCGATCCTGCGCCACAAAGATGCAGCTCGGCAGCCTGGGTTTTACGTTCTTGCTGGGTTGGTGGAGCCCACGGGGGATTTTCATGACCCCCATTTGGATTGGAAAGAACGTGGTGGAACTTATCAAAACAGTGCGACGAGAGCCGTCCCGAGAGTTAACGAACCTGCTCGCGCAGAACGAGGCGCAGAAACTAATCGAGGAAGCCACCATCGCGTCACCCTATGTGAGGCGCGGCGGCATTTAACGGCACGTACGCATGGTCCTTGCATCTCGACCGCCAGAGAATGGGTTGTCCAACTATCCGAGAGTGGCCGGCGCTGCCTAGCGCCAATTCCTTCACATTCCCCCTTAAATTGCTATTCAAATAAGCGGTCGGCTGCCAATGATTAAGATGTTGCCGGTAATTCTGCTTGAGGCGGCATGCTACGGACGGGATCATGCGGATTAACAATTGGATTTGGAAGGCTTCCCTTGCTTTCACAACGCTTGGTGTTTCGACAGCTTTTTGGGCTCATGCACAGTCATCGCGGCCAGTCGATCGAGCCGACCTCGTATTGCATGGCCATAAGGCGGCTAAGTGGATCGGTATCGACCCGAGACTTCCAAGGGACACGGACGAGTACCTCGTCCAACTCAAGCCAAGCGCGGACTATCGCGACTTTGCCTCCCGACACGGTCTCGGCGCAATGCGTAGGTTAGCTGCAGGCGCCTCCTGGATCGTCTTTAAGGGCCGAGATGGCGAAAGCGCCGCCGATATCTCCCGCGAGCTGAATAACGACCCTG
>JANYLD010000215.1 GCA_025363835.1 Armatimonadota bacterium | reverse complement strand
ACTCTGTCAAAGAACCGACGCCCCTTCAAGGGCTGGCGATACCTGTCGGGTTAAAGCCCTCGGGGAAAGCGGCGCTAAAGACGTCGCACTCCATAAAGATCTCGTTCCTTCGCTAGACCAACTCTCTTGAGATTTGGCCCGCGCATTGAGTCTGGCGATGTTTTGGATGCCCCGAGAAATTCAGTGGATGGGCTTGAGGAGGAAAAGGGCTGGAGTGTTTCGCAGAAAGCCGGTGGCGGCGATCATTTGGCTGGAGTTGATGGCTCCGCCCTCTTCGATCCAGATATCGGGGACCGGTTTGGTGATGAGGGATTTCAGGGCGACGATTTTGCCGTTTTTTCTGTACAGCGCATATTCCTGAACCGCGCGGGGCCCGTCCCCCAATTCTTCGTGCGTTCCGTAGCCCACGTCGATGTTGTCTGGAGCGTCGTCGGGGCCGAGATTCCAGTGGGTGGAACCGAGCGGCGGGAGGCCCTCGACGGTGATGGGTGTCGCGGAATCTTCGACCTCCAAACCGTGGAGCGCAGCGCCTCCCTCCATTGGCCCGTCGAGCTCTTGGAAGTAGCCTTTCGCGACTTGAGCGCCGCTGGCCTTGAGCACCGTGTAGCCGCCCACAGATCCGGAGGCCGAGATTGCAACGGGATAGAAGTATTGCCTGTCGGGCAGGCCTGGATCGAATGCTACGGTGCGCCCGTGCCTGCAAATCAGAGTTCGATACTTGATCGGATCGAAAAGTACATAGTCCCCTCGGTCGTTAACCCCCTTGACCACCATGCTTTGGCTCTCCTTCAGCCAGACCACCTTGCCCCGAATGAGGAGAACCGGATACGACCACGGGATGTAATCGTCCGCATGGTATTTGTCTTCGCCGCCTTGGTTGGCCGCCACATTGCCATCCGGGCTAATGCACTCCACCTCAACCCGGCCGCGGTCCGGATCGAGTGGATACGCGGCCATCGTGTAGGCCGGTAAGGGTCGCATGGCCAGCAATGCGAGTGAAGCAAGCATCCGATGTATAGACGCGCCGTGCGAGGTTTCGATTGCAGATAGCCGAGGCCCTGGATTGTAGCGAGATTTCATCGGGCGCGACCGCGGGGACTTGCCCTCATTCAATTGCGCTTCAACCCCGAATCGCACTAATCCCAAAGGGATTCCGTCGACCAGCCCAGCGTGCGACTCCCGGAGCAACCCTGGGTAAAGAGTCGCATGACGTCAACCAACCCCAAAGGGGTTGCGTTCCGCGGAAGGCCGAAAAAGGTGCATTTAGATTGGACGGCGATTGTTTCTAGCCAGAATTAAGCTCGGCCAATGACGACATGGGTTGCCGCTTGGGTGGGAACATGCTCGGTGCATCGGTACCCCAGCGCCGAAAGATCGATTCCATGAAACAGGTTCTCGCCGGACCCAAGCAAGGTTGGGCTAATCGCCAAGTGCATTTCGTCGACGAGACCGGCTTCTAGATATTGCCGAATGGCGCTGACTCCGCCACTGAGCCGAATGTCACGGGTGCCAGCGGCATCCCTCGCTCGCTCCAAGGCTTCGTGGATTCCGCCCGTCACGAAGTAAAAAGTGGTGCCGCCTTCCATCTCAAGTGGCTCTCGCGCATGATGGGTTAGGACAAAGACTGGCGTGTGGTAGGGCGGATTGTCTCCCCACCAACCTTTCCATGAGTCGTCGGGCCAGGCGCCTCGAACCGGACCAAACATATTTCGTCCCATGACATGCGCTCCGATATTCTCGAACCCCTTAGCTGCAATATCGTCGTCGATGCCCGTTCCCCCTTCTTTGCCGAAGACCATCTTCTGAAATGTGTTTGTGGGGAAGAACCACTTGTGAAGCTCCATGCCTCCGAGCCCAAGGGGATTCTCAAGACTCTGGCTTGGTCCGGCTCCGAAACCATCAATGGATAGGCTGAAACTCTCGACGCGCAATTTGCCGTGACTCATCTTGGCGAGAAAATTATATCCAAGGATGAATCCCGCGCTCCCTCTTTGGTGATGATGTGATGAAGGCGATTTGGGATATGAGATGTGGGATATGGGATGGGAGATGTGAGATTTCTCCGGGCGAGGATTCCCTTGATCAGGATCCCCTTCACCTCATCACTTCATCGCCTCGTCACTTCTTCAAATAAAAACGGGGATTGGGCTGGTTCTGGAGGCGGGCGGAGTTGTCTATTCGCCGCCGTTGTCGCGAGCTGAGCGGTCGTAGCCTGAAATGCGGGCGGTTCGGATCCACTCTCTCTTGAGCACGAGCTGTCGCCTGCCGCCGGAAACGGGTATCAAATAGATGCCTTTCGATTCATCGAGCGTCAGAAGAAAGCGGCCGTCTTTGGTCCAGCCGAAGAGCCATGCGTCTGCTCTGCCGAGGGACCGGGCTTTTCCGCTTCTTGTATCGATTACACGGATGTCGCCTTGACCATGTGGACCCCCGTTGCTCCAGGCGACGTACCTGCTATTCGGTGACCAGAGGATATCTTCGACGGAGTCTGACTTCCCGTCGTATAGCCTTCGCTTTGGGTTTGAAGTGTTTACGATCACGCAGCGGTCGTCGAGGCCCCGATTGGCTGCGATGAACCTACTGTTTGGCGACCAAACGTCCATGAAGCCGCCAGAGACTTTCTTAGTTATGGTGCTGCGCATGCCTGTTTTGCGGTCGATTAGGTCGAGGTCGCTCCACCCGGCGCGGTTCACAT
>JANYLD010000210.1 GCA_025363835.1 Armatimonadota bacterium | reverse complement strand
GCCCACGGTCATCGTGAGGATGGCAAGGACGATGAGGACCGGCAGGTAGAAACTGGTCATCGAGCGGCTGTCATCAAGGACTCGCCACAGTGTTCCGAGGGCAGCGATTTTCGAGACGGAGGCCATGAAAGAGGCGACGTTGGTAGGCGCTCCTTGGTAGACGTCGGGGGTCCATTGGTGGAACGGGACGAGGCTGCTCTTGAACGCCAGGCCAACGAGGATGAGCGCGCCGCCGAACATGGCGAGACCTCTCGTGGCGCCGTCCTGAGTGGTCCAGGCGGCGTTGACCATGCGCATGTCGAGACTGCCGCTGCTGCCGTAAACGAAGGCGATTCCGTAGAGAAGGAACGCGCTCGCGAAGGCTCCGAGCAGGAAGTATTTCATGGCCGACTCTTCCGATTTCTCCTCGCTCCGGCTCATGCCGGCGAGGACATAGAGCGCGATGGAGAGAATCTCGAGGCCCACGAAGATGACAAGCAGATTGTGGGTCGTGACCATCACCATCGCGCCGACGGTGGACCACAAAACGAGGGGATAGAACTCGCCGAATGGAATGCGTTTCTGCTCTAAATAGTTCTCGCTGAAGAGGATCGAGAGCAGAGCCGCACCCACGATAACAACTTGGAGGACGAGGCCGAATCGGTCTCTGATGAAGAGCCCGGCGAGGGTGGTGTCGTCAATCAGAGCGAATTGTTTGACACTGGCGAATGCGGAAAGAGCGAGGCCAAGGATGGATACGAGCCACTGCCACTTATTGGTGCGCTGAGGGGCAATCGTTTCGATAATGAGGGCAAGAATGCCGGTGAGCGCGACGATCGCGATCGGAGCGATCATGAGCCAATCGATTTGAGGGACGGCTAAATTAGACATACGTCTCCTCGGAAGGAAGGATGTGGGATGAAGGATGAAGGAGATTTGTGCTGATGTCTCCAGGGTAGCTAAGAAGGATGTCCGCTTCTGGGTCGGCGGCAGCTAGGATGCCTTTCCGCATCTTTCGCATCTCCGCAACGCTGATACCGGTGCCCTTGACGTCCCAGGCGAATATCTCTCCAGGCAGGTCGCATACGAAGTCGAGAAACGCTTCTTCCCCGCCGACAAGGAAGATCATTCGAAACCGCCTTTCATAGGAGCTAAGGATTTCTCGGTCGACTTCAAGGAAGTGGCCACCGTATTCCATCGGGGTGCTGTAGGAGGGATCTGCACCGAAGATTTCGTAAATGATTCCATCCGCGCCCAGCTCTCTGGATTTCTCTATCGCGTGGTGAACTTGCCTCGTGGCGTCTTCAAGCGCAGCCGAGCCTTCCATCAGGCTCTCGCGCAGGATGCCGCTCAAATTAGATTGGCCAAGGATGGCCTGGCCGCACGGATTCGGGACTTCGATGAGGCAAAGTCGCTCGTCCTTGGGGCCGGGAATGCCAACGTGGATGTCAGAGTCTCCAGAGCCTGGCCACGCGATAACCGGCTTTCGGTCAACAGGCTTGCCACTAACAACTGCCAAGACGCGCTCGCAAGGTGTCATTGGGGTTTTACAACTCCTTCCGTTCTCATTGCGACTTGACTAGGTAAATCAGGCTGCAAATGCAAATTGGCAGGGCAGATGACGACGGCCCCGCCAAAGTCAACTGTGCTGGCGAGATCGACCGGGCGGTTGCTCAGGCGCACGAGATCCATCTGGCCGTTGATCTCCAGCGTGTTGTCGGACCACGTTGGACGTTGGCCAACCGGGGCGATAGCCATGAGGCGGGCGGCGCCGATGCTCTTTTCCATAGGTGCAAGGAAGGTGTTGGGATAGAGGCCGCCCCAGAAGATGAAGAGGAGGAGCGCGGAGCACATGGCGATCTCCCATGGCTTGATATCTTTCAGCCGCATATTCTCGGGGTTGTCCAGTTTGCCGTAGAAGACTTTCATGAACATGCTGAGCAGGTAGACAGCGGCGAGGACGACGCCAAAGCCGGCAATGGCAGTAAAGGCGATGTTTAGGCCGTTGAAATGGGTGAAGGAGGCTTCGAAAGTGCCAAGCAGCGCCAGGAATTCGCCGATGAAGCCGTTTGTACCAGGGAGGCCCACGCTGGAAAGCATCACGATCATGAAGATTGCGCTGTAGATCGGCATGCGCTGCTTAAGGCCGCCAAAATCTTTGAACTGGCGGGTGTGGCGGCGCTCGTAGATCAGGCCGACGAGAAGGAAGAGTGCGCCGGTGCTTATGCCGTGGCTTAGCTGCTGCATCGAGCCGCCCATCATGCCGTTGTGGGTGAGGGAGAAAATGCCGACGAGCACGAACCCCATGTGGGCCACCGACGAGTAGGCGATCAGCTTCTTCAGGTCTGGTTGGACGGCAGCGACGATGGCTCCGTAGATTATGCCGATGACGCCGAGCGTCATGATCCATGGGGCCATGGCCGGGGCGACATCTGGGAACAGCGGGAGACAGAACCGCAGGAAACCGTAGGTTCCCATCTTCAGGAGCACGCCGGCGAGGATCACGGACCCGGCGGTGGGCGCCTCCACGTGGGCGTCGGGAAGCCACGTATGGAATGGGAAAGCTGGGGTTTTGATGAGGAAGCCCACGGTAAAGGCCCAGAAGAAAAGGGTCTCAAGGCCAATGTTTCCGGACCAGAGTTTGCCGCTCGCTATCGAGTCTTGCATCTGTAGCAGCGAGAAGCTGTTGATCGCCAGATTGCGCTGCTGCATCATGTACATCGCGATGATGGCGACGAGCATGAAGATCGAGCCCGCAAAGGTGTAAATCAGGAACTTGATTGAGGCGTACGCCCTTCTCTCGCCGCCCCATATTGCGATGAGGAAAAACATGGGGATCAGGGACGCCTCGAAGAAGGTGTAGAAGAGGATGAGATCCAGCGAGACGAAGACGCCGAGCATGGCGGTCTCCAGCATCAGAAGGAAGATCATGTAGTGCTTCAGCCGGTGCTTGATGTAGAAGCTAAACCAGATCGAAATAACGCTGAGCAAGGTGGTGAGGAGGACGAGCCAGACGCTGATTCCATCGATTCCGACCGCGTAATTGATACCCAGTCTTGACATCCAGGGCTCAAAGTCGGTGAGTTGAAAGTGGTAGGTGCCGCCCACGAACTTTGAGAGCATGAAGCAGGAGATTCCGAAGGTGATGACCGAGCCGGTGAGGGCGAAATACTTGATCTGCCTTTCCGCCGTGGCCGGAAAGAACATTAGGATGATCGACCAGAGGAGGGGAAAGAAGACGACCAGGCTGAGGAGTCCAAAGCCCAGGTGCGTGGTCATGTCGATCTTGGCCCCGGTCAGGAGGTTGTTTCCCATTACTGGCCGCCTCCCACTTTGGCGATCGCGTAGGCGAGGTAGCCAATGATCGCGACGACGCCCGCGAGCATCATGAGCGCGTAAGATCTTGCGTAGCCCGTTTGAACTTTACGGATCCACGTGCCCAAGAACGCCATGAGTGCGGCGACTCCGTTGACAGTGAGGTCGATGACCTTGATGTCGAACCCTTTCCAGAGGGCTACTCCAACGTCTGCGCCACCTTCAACCGAGGCGGTCATCATGGCCTGGTCATAGCCAAACTGATTTCGGGCGGCGAGTCGCCACGGCTTCCACTTTCGGTCGTCCAGTCCCTCGTTGGCGGGCAGACCTTTTCGGTAGACGAGGAAGCCGAGAGCCAAACCTCCAAAGGCGGCAGCGAGCGACAGCCAGAGGAGCGGGATGTTCTCGGGATGGGCAAGAGGCTCTCCGACGATGGGGAGCGGACGTGGGTAAAGCCAGGTCTCAAACCTTGGAAGCTCCGATCCGGGGGCGGGCCGGGAAAGGATAAACCCTCCAACGAGCGACAGGAAAGCGAGCACGACAAGCGGGACGTACATGCTCGGTGGGACTTCGTGGGGCGTGTGGTTGGCATCCAACTCGTGGTGATGCTCCTCGTGGGCCACCATCGCGTGCTGCTCGGAAAGGATCTCCTCATCGGTGTAGTAGAAGCCGAAAACATCGTCACCGTGATGGGGGGCGTGGCTTGCATGCTCAGCATGGTCGTCGTGGGCGGAATCCGTGTGATGGGTGTGATCGTGGTCGGTATGAGCGCCGGCCGGAATGGCACGCCAGCGCTCTTCCGTTCCGAAGAAGGTGAGCCAGCTTAAGCGAGTCATGTACATCGCGGTCAAAAGCGCGACGAAGAGGGCGACCCACCCGCTCAGTTGGGCGACCATAACACCGTTGATCTGGGAGAAATCGCCTGCCAGGGCACTGCCGATAATGGCTTCCTTGGAGTGGAAGCCTGCGAGGCCGATTCCCTCCGTTCCTGAGATTGGAATGCCGACGCCGGAGATGGCGAGCCAGCCGATCACCATGGTCCAGGTGGTGATCTTCAGATACTTCTGCAGATTGCCGTAATTGCGCATGTCCTGGTTGTGGGCCATGGCGTGGATGACGGCGCCAGAGCCAAGGAAAAGGAGCGCCTTGAAGAAAGCGTGGGTGACAACGTGGAACATGCCCGCCCAGTAAGCGCCCGCTCCGCAGGCCACGAACATGAAGCCGAGTTGGGAAACGGTGGAATAGGCGAGGACCTTCTTGATGTCGGTCTGGCCGAAGGCGATGACGGCAGCGAAGAGAGCGGTAAAGGCGCCGATGGCGGCCATAACCGCGCTCGCCACTGGCGACAGCTCGAACACGATGTGCATCCGGTTGACCATGAACACTCCGGCCGTGACCATGGTGGCCGCGTGGATGAGGGCAGAAACGGGGGTGGGGCCGGCCATGGCGTCTGGCAGCCATAGGTAAAGCGGGAACTGGGCTGACTTACCGGCCGCACCGACGAAGAGCAAGAGTGCGATGGCGGTGGCGATCGCTGGGTAGTTGTAGAGCGAGGCGACAACGTTGCTAATGTGGTGGCCGTTGCCGAAAAGCACGTCGTAGCTGAAGATGCGGTTGCCGTTCTGGGCGTCGCCTAGGTGCAAATGGACCGCATTGGCGGCAACCATCACGAAGAGGAGGAACATGCCAAGGCTGAGGCCCCAGTCGCCAATTCGGTTGACGATGAACGCCTTGTTGGCTGCGCGGGCGTTGGCAAGGTCCTTGTACCAAAAACCGATCAGGAGGTAGGAGCAGAGTCCTACACCCTCCCAGCCGATGAACATGATCACCAAGTTGTTGCCCAGCACGAGGGTGAGCATCATGGCGATAAATAGGTTCAAATAGGTGAAGAACCGAGGGTAATCCTGCTCCTCGCTCATGTAACCGGTGGCGTAAAGGTGGATGAGCGCGCCGATGCCGGTGATGATCAGAACCATCGTCATCGAGAGCGGGTCGACAAGGAATTCGAAGGGGATGTTGACGGAGGCAAGGCTGATCCACGGGAAAAGGGTGAGGTGGATGGAGCGCTGGTCAACGGGGAGTGCAGCGAGTTGGAAAGTGAGATAAGCGCCGATGACGAAGGCGACCGCGATAGGAAGGACCGCGAGGGTGCCCATCAGTTTTTTGCCTGCCGCCGGACCCATCTTCTTGACCGCCGCGCCGCCAAAGAACGCCTGGATCAGAAACCCGATCAGGGGAAGGAACAGAACGTACCAAATCGAATTAAAGCTCTGCATTTATCCCTTGAGTAGATTCAGTGAGTCGACGTCGACGTCGTCGCGAAGCCGGAAGATCGCCATGATGATGCCAAGGCCGACCGCGACTTCCGCGGCGGCGACCGCCATGACAAAGATGACCATCATCTGCCCATTCATCGCGGTGGTCTGGATCTGCTGGGGGGTAACCACGAGCTGCGAGTATTGGTAGCGGGCGAAGGTGAGGAACGTGAGGTTGACGCTGTTTAGCATGAGCTCGATGCTCATGAAAATCACGATCGGGTTGCGGCGAATGATGACGCCGACCACGCCGGTCGTGAACATGAAGAGGCCGAGGGCGAGGTAGAGGACGATCGGCGTACCGTTCATCTAGCTTCCCTCC
>JANYLD010000207.1 GCA_025363835.1 Armatimonadota bacterium | reverse complement strand
CGAGGGACCTGACTGGAAACGGTGACGCGTTTGTATGAACATTCAGTCACCTACAGTCAGGTCCTTCGACTCGGGGACTCGCTCAGGATGACAAAATCGAGCTAGTAGAACGTAAAATTATCCCAAGCAGTATCCTCTTCCCAAATGCGGCGTGTGGCTATTTATCCTGGTTCCTTCGATCCGCCAACGCTTGGCCACCTCGATGTCGTTGAGCGGGCCACGAAGCTTTTTGACGAGGTCATCGTTGCGGTGGGAGTCAACTCGTCAAAAGATCCGCTGCTTACTGCCGACCAGCGCATTGATGCTCTGAGGAAGAGCATTGTCGGGCTGCCGGACGTTTGGGTGGATAAGTTCAGTGGGCTTCTGGTGGACTACGCACGCCGGCAAGGCGCTTGCGCGATCATCCGGGGGTTACGCGCGACTGCTGACTTCGAGTACGAGTTTCAGATGGCGATGGTTAATAGGCGGTTGCAGTCGGACATCGAGTCGGTTTTCCTGATGACCAACTGGGAGTACAGCTATCTTAGTTCTTCGATCGTGCGGGAAGTCGCGATCTTGGGCGGAGACATTAGCGAGATGGTGCCGAAGGCGGTGTCGGAACTGGTGGCCGAGGCTCTGAAGGATAGAAAGCCGGCGAGCTAATTTGGGAGTTCATTTTGGAGTGCGCGAGCTTTGCTCGCGCTTTTCCCGGACTTGTAATACCAATCAATGCGGTTAAAGAAAGCGTGTAAAAGCGCGAGCAAGCTCGCGCACTCCCAAGGGGGAGGAAAGGGCTCGGGTACAATTCGCCGTCATCCCGAGAGAGACAAAGACAGGAAATGAAGCGCACTTTTCAACCCAACAACCGCAAACGGCGGAAGACACACGGCTTTCGCGTGCGGATGAGAACGACCGACGGTCAGAACGTCCTCAAGCGACGACGCGCACGGGGCCGGACTCGTCTCGCCGCCTAGTCAAAGGTCCGTCCAAGACGCGCTTCGAGCAGATATTTAAAGAAGGCCGGCGCGTTTCAGGCGGGCTCGCTAGAATCATCGCTCTGCCGGGCAAAGGTCTTGTCGGAATCGCAACGTCCCGAAAAACAGGATCGAAGCCTAGGCGCAACCGACTTAAGCGAAGGTTCCGCGAGGCCCTTAGAAGCCAACCGGAAATCATCGACCGCCGACTCGATTACATTCTCATGCTTTTCCCTTCAGCGGACCATTCGACCTACCAGCAAAACCGGGAAGAGTTGGCTACGTTATTTAATGGTGTAAGCGCGCGATGGGCAAACGAGTGGGTGTCTTCTTGATTCGGACTTATCAACGGTCTACCGACTGGATGCCGCATGTTTGCCGCTTCCAACCTTCCTGCTCGCACTACACTCTCCAGGCGATTCAGAAATACGGGCTCCTAAAGGGCAGTTGGATGGGGGCCAAACGGATCTGCCGTTGCCATCCCTTCAATCCCGGCGGATACGACCCCGTCCCCTAAAGAATTTCATGAGCAAGAACCAACAGGCCGCTCCTCAAAAGCCAGGTTTCATGCAGAACCTGATGCTGTTTGCGATCATCTTGATCGCGTTCAGCCTATACCAGAGGAACCAAGGGAATCAGAGCGCCGACACTCGCACGCCGACTCAAATTCTGAGCGACATGCGCCGCTATGACGCTCAGGTCAAGGATTTGACCGTCTCCCGCGAGTTCAACGTTCTTAAGAACACGCTTAAGAACGATCCGAAGCTCACCCAAGACGATAAAGATCAAATGGAGCTCGCGGGCGCGGTCATTACGGCTGACACCCAGCTTAAAGCCGGCATTCTTCGCGATGAAATAGGCCGACTCAACGCAGCTTTTTCGACCCTCCAAGGCTACGGCCCCCACCCCACCAAACGCAATGCGGCCTTCGCAAGCAAATACCAAAGCCAGGACGCGTGGACCGTACCGGTCCAGGTTCCTGTGCCGCTTAAAGGCGAGGTAACGCGGGCGCAGAACCAGGTGACTCCTAATCAGTGGACGCCACAGGATCTTTTTGTCCGCACTTGTGACATTTTGGATCAGCACAATCGGGATACGCCGGTCTGGGGATTTTTTCCTGGCTACCAGATGATCGATTTTCTGGTTAACCTGACCGGAGCCCACAGCTACAGCTACTGGATTGCCGCCGTACTGCTTGCTCTCATTGTGAGGGCCATCGTCTTCCCGCTTTACCAAAAGCAGATGATGCATTCGCGGCAAATGATGCAGTTGAGCCCACTCGTCAAAGAGATTCAAGAGAAGTTCAAGGGCGACCAAACCGAGATTCAGACTCGCACGATGGCCCTCTACAAGGAGTACGGCCTCAACCCGATGGCCGGCTGCTGGCCCATGGCGATTCAGATGCCGTTGATCTTCCTGGTTTACCAGTGCATGATCCGATACCGGTTTGAGTTTCAGAAGGGCACTTTCCTTTGGGTGAGCCCGGCCGGTCACAAACTCCTCCCAACTCTAGCGGCGATCAACCTGGGCCAGAAGGACTACATTCTTCTCGCCCTCTATGGCGTTTCCATGATTTCCACATCGCTCCTGATGCCGGTCGCCGACCCTTCCAATGCGAAGCAGGGCCGAATCATGGGCGTGAGCATGTCCGGCCTGTTTGCGGTCATGATGTTCTTCTATCCGGCGCTGCCTTCCGCATTCGTGCTCTACTGGACCACCACAAACCTGTTGGCCACCATCCAGTCGCTCATGATCTACCGAACACCGATGCAGCCGCTGGTGAAGTTAAACACGCCGTCCGGAGGCGTCTATCCTACCGACTCGATGAACGGCAACGGGAACGGGAAAGCGAAGGGATGGATGCAGACCGACTTCGGAACAGGTGGCCCAGCCAAGACCGGGAAACCGGTCAAGCACAAGCCAAAGAAGCGGAAGTAAACCGACGCTTGGCATCAAGAGAGTAAAGTTCCAGAGACAAACACTATGCAATCGATAGAATTAACGGCAAAGAGCGCGGATGAAGCGCGCAAGACCGCTGCAGAGAAACTTGGCGTTTCGCCGGACGCTGTGAAGATCACCGTGCTCGAAGAGACCAAGGGACTTTTCGGCAAGAGCAATGTTCGGGTTAAGGCCGAGGTGGTAGAAGTTGCCGCCGCCGCTGCTCCCACCGCCAAAGCGCCCAAAGCCGCCAAAGCTGCGATTGAAGCGCCCGCTCCTGTCGCAGAGAAAGAGGCTGCGCCTGCCAAGGCCGCTCCCGCCAAGGGTAGAGGCCGTATTGGGGCAAAGGCCAAGGCTGAGCCTGCCGCGCCTGAGGCGCTTGCCGCTGTTGAAGAGAGCGTGAATGCTGCTCCTCCTGCCAGCGTGTTGGAAGCTGGCGGGGAAGGCGACCGTGAGCCTCAGGTCGTTGCTTCTGAGGAAGATGCCGAGCGCCTGCTCGGCCTCGTTAATGAGATTTTGTCTTCTGGCAGCCTCGAGGTCTCCGCCAACGCGAAGCCTTCGGGTGGCCGCTACGTGAATGTCGAGCTGGATGGCAAGGACGTCGCGTTCCTCGTAGGTAAGCACGGCGAAGTTCTGAACGCGCTCCAGTACTTGATCAACATCGCCGCCGCGCGCCGCTATGCGAACGGCGTTCGGATCACCCTCGACGGTAACAACTACCGCGAACGCCGGGAAGCCGCTCTGAGCGCTTTGGCAACGAAGATCGCCGAGGAAGTCAAAGCTCGGCGTGAAGAGGCCGTCCTCGACGCGTTGCCCGCGTTTGAGCGCCGGGTGGTCCATAAGGCCCTGTCAACGATCGAAGGCGTGGAGACTTACAGCGAAGGCGAAGAGCCCAATCGCCGCGTCGTAATCGCGCCTGCAGAAGCTTGAGAAAGCCTTGAGCCTTGAGCCTTGAGCCTTGAGCGTTAAGCCTTGAGCCTTGAGTCTTGAGCCTTAAGTCGTGGGCGTTGAGTTTTGGAGTCGACAGTAGGTGTCGACAAATGCTTTTCGCCGCTCGTCTCATTTACATTCATTGCGTCAATGAAACGCCGTTCGGAGGACTTAACGCTTAAGGCTGAACGCTAAAGGCTCCAACTTATGCCAGCCCAACTTCTTGGAGCCCATATGCCCACCTCGGGCGGACTCGGAAATGCTCTGCGGAAGGGCAAGGAAATTGGCTGCACGGCCGTGCAGGTGTTCACGTCCAGCCCACAAATGTGGAAGTCCGCGCCGGTCACTCCGGAGAAAGTTGCCGATTTCAAGAAGGCTCAACAGGAGACTGGCATCACCAAGGTCGTCACCCACGACAGCTACCTCATCAATCTATGCGCAGTAGATCCGGCTATGCGCGCGAAATCGATTGCTGGCCTGACACACGAACTGCACCGCTCGTCTCAATACGGCATTCGGTATGTGGTCTCCCATATGGGCGCTCACACCGGACAGGGCTGTGAAGTGGGCTTGCAGGCCATCGCGGAGAGCACTCAGCAGGTTTTGGACGAGGCTCCAGACGACGTGACGCTCTTGATGGAGACGACCGCTGGGCAAGGCTCGGCGTTGAATTCGAATTTCGAAGAGTTGGCTCGTTTGCTGGAGCTGATGAAAGGAAACGGGCGTCTTGGCGTGTGTCTTGACACCTGCCATATCTTCGTTGCCGGTTATGATATTCGGGACGAGCCTTCTTTCAATCAGACGTTTAGCGAATTCCACCGTCTTATCGGCTTTGACCGGTTAAAGGTTGTCCATTGCAACGATAGCAAGAAGGGATTGGGCTCGCGTGTCGACCGGCACGAGAACATTGGGCGGGGTGAAATTGGAATGAAGGCGTTTGAGTTGCTCGTGAATGACCCCAGGTTCGAGCGGATTCCGATCCTCATCGAGACGCCGGAGGTGGACATGACCCATGCGGAAAATTTGAAGGTGTTGCACGAGCTGCGGCATTGAACGCTCGCTTGTCATAAAAATGGAATGGGACGCGACGTAAAGACGCGGCTACGGCCGGTGGTCTGAATCACCCATGGACTGCGGTGTTCCATGGGTCAGGCCAGGAAAGGGTGAGAAAAAGTACGCGATATTCGCAGAGTCGGCGGATAATGAACGCTGATGGCTGATGAAGTGAATCCGGGACCGCCGCCTCAGATTGGCTCCAATCCGCCGCCCGTGCAGGCTGCGCAACCCACGTCACCGCCCCAGAACTTGGGGTGGTCTCAGCCGCCGACGCCTGGCCAGCATTATCCGGGGCAGCCGCATCAGGAAGGTGTCTTTGACTCGATCATTCCGACTTCGAATCCGCCAGCGCTTGTTTCTTACTACTGCGGCGTGTTCTCGCTGACGGTCTGCTTTTCACCCATCCTTGCGCCGATTTCGTACATTGCGGCGGCCAAGGCTTTGAGAAGAATCAAGGAGCAGCCCGGGTTGAAGGGGCGGGGCCACGCGATCACGGGGATCGTGACGTCCAGCGTCGGACTGTTCCTCCTCGTGCTGGGAATCGTCCTCATTGTCCTTTCCTCACGCCATTCGCCGGATGGTTACTGAGGGCCGAGGGATGAGGTTGTGGGCTAAGTGCTGAGTGCTGAGTGCTGAGGGTTTGGCGCTGAGGGCTGTGCTTTTGGTCTGATGTGCGGAGGTTCGGTTTCCACATTTCGCGTGCTCGCCCCATCCCCCTTCGGGTACTTCCCCCACACGTGGGGGAAGATTGTTTCAGTCCTATTCCAGGATGTCCGCCAGATCCGTGTAGCCGTGGGTCCTTGCCTCCATCGCCGCGGTCTCTCCGATGTTGTTTACTTGGCTGGTGCTTGCGCCTTTGGAGAGTAGAAAATCACTCGTCTCCCAGTCGCCGCTATGGGCGGTGTAGTGAAGCGGGGTCCAGCCTTCTTTGTTGGGGAAGTTCACGTCAGAGCCGGCTTCGACGAGTGCGCGTGCGATCTCTTTGGCGCCGTTGGAGAGGGCGGAGTGGAGGGGGATGACGCCGAGGGCGTTCTTGGACGGGAGGTTTGGGTTGGCTCCGGCTTTTAGGAGTTGCTTTACCATCTCCAAGTGGCCGAAGTAGGCGGCGAGGCCGAGTGGGGTGTAGCCGTCTGCGCTGTAGTCGTTGATCGACTCCGGGTCTTGGATGATCAGTTGCTCCATGATGTGCTGGTCGCCGAGGGCGGCGGCTTCGAAGATGTCGATTCCTCGGTTTTGCGTTAGACCCCCGGCCCGAGACGAGTCTAAGGTATTCGTAGTTTCAGCGTCTGACGGGCCGGGGGAGCCATGGTTGCCGTCTTTTGCGGGGGCGACGGAGTTGAGTCGAGCGTCGGCTATGAGTCGTGCGATTGGCGCGTGGCCGTAGTAGACCGCCCAAAGGATGACGGAGACGCCGTCCTCCTTTGCAACTGCATGGAACGGATTTAGGGCGAGAGCCTTCTCGACTTTAGCCCGCTCGCCTCTCTTGGCAGCTTCAATGAATTCAGCGTCGTTCATCTCGTAGAAAGTATGGACTGCGGGCCTTTGTAGAGGGTTGCGCCGAGCAGGTACTGCTTGATGCGTGGGTCGCCGGGAAATGCGACTTCCAGGGCCTTAAGAGCATTGATCTCGGTTTGGCGCCAAGGGAACGGGGGGGCGAAGCCGTTGTTGGCGGCGGCTTGTACATGCTGGGCGGCGTCGACTCGCATATTGGTGCCACTTAGGAGGGCATAGGCTTGGAGGTAATGGAGCATTGGGAGGTCGAGGTGGCGAAGGGCTTCATCCAGGAAACGTGAGGCTTCAGCTAGGAAGTTGACTTCTAGGAGCGCGCACGCCACTTCGATGAACTGCTCGGGCGCTTCTTCCAGCGGGGCCAAGATGGGGTCGGCATCTCGCACCATGGTCTGCGATTGGCCGAGGAAGCTTTCGGCCCTGAGCGCCGGTTCCAAAGGGGCGAGGAAGTGGGCGTTGAGAATGTCAGCCAGCTCGGCGGCTTCCGGTTGGAGGGCGCGCTCTAAAAGCGCTTTGTGCCACCAAGCGAGGTGGTCTTCCGAGTTGTAGAGCAGGGCTTGCTCGAGGTGGTGGGCGGCTTCGACGGGGCGGCCGCCTGTGCCGGACATTAATGCTGCTTTGAGGAGGAGGGCTTCTGAGCGAAGGGTCGGCAGGAGGCTTGACTGCTGAAGCAGAGTTGGCTTGGGCTGGAGGCGCGATTTTGTTTCCTGCGTGGCCACTTCATCCAAGCTGATGTGCCGAGAGTCGAGCGGGGCGAATCGAGCGCCGATGTGGTGGCGAAGGCGGACCATATCCGATTCGATCACGGCAATCTCTTGAGCTTTGGAGGGAAGGGTTTCGAAGCTGATTTCGTGAATGAGCTCAGGAAGGACGGTGAGCGAGGACTCGAGGGACTGGCCCGCCCTGGTGAGAACGAGAAGCTTGGGGTTGACGAGCTTTCGGTGAGCTTGGATTCGGCATCCTTTGCTGGAAACTTCGACGGCAAGATCGGGCGCCGCCGCGGGAGCCGACCCCAACCCGCTGAGAGGATTGATTTTGAATCTCCAGGTATCGAGTTGGCGAGGCCCGAGGGAGAATTTGGCCTTGGGGCCAAAGCGGCTGAAGAGCAGGCGGCCGGCGTTGTGACGCGCGGATGCTGTTTCTGCGTCGTCGCACCAGATGGAGAGGCCGCAGTCGCGTGATTTAGAGTAGGCGACGAAACCGAAACCATGGGCCAGGTCGTGCACTGAAGACACGTTGGCTTTGGCATCAGGGAGACCTATCGCCAGGCCACCGTTGTAGGGCGTATTTGCGAGGAGGCGGTTGAACATTCTTAGCTCAATCTTCAGCTCAGCGGCATCGGAGGGAATGGAGATGAACGCGTTGAAGCTGAGGCCGACCCCAATTTCGCCGATCCAGACGCCGGCATCATCTTCCTCGTCGTCGGGAGGGACGGGCTGGACATTAACGGTGCCGAGAGCATTGTGCCGGTCTGCGTTGCCATAGCGAATCTGGATTCCCTGCGGCATCTCGACTCCGCGGAGTCCAGCGGCGGTCCGGCGATCGATGTTTCCGTATCGCATCTGAATTCCGGTATTGTCCGTGACTCTGAGGCCCAGCGGTTGGGGCAGCACAGATTCCACGGGGAGGATTTCTGCGCCTGTACGTTTGTCGAGGAGACGGATGATTCGGCCCCCGAGATCGGGCACGATGGTGGCTTTGAGGTAGGGGTTTTCGAGGACGACTGTGCGGAAGGTGCGCTTCTCGGTTCGGCTTGTCGGCTTGAGAGAGGGGTATGGGTAGGCGGTGCTCACATATTGCCCGTTATCGGGCAAAACCGCTTCTAATATGCCAACGGTGAGTTCAAGGCTGTCTTCGTAGACGTCCGCGG
>JANYLD010000201.1 GCA_025363835.1 Armatimonadota bacterium | reverse complement strand
CAGAAATCTGCGCCGGAATGATTCGGATCGGCCCTCGGCTAAGAGTGAGATTTGGAGGCCGCTCGTGTTGGTGGAGATCATTGCGTCTGGCTGGAGAACGTCTTCTAGAGCGGCAAACAGATCTCGCTTGACTTCCAGCTTCTCAACGACGGCTTCGCAAACCCAGTCCGCCTCGGTAACCCATCCCAGGTTATCCGCGATACATCCGAGCCGGACCTGGTTAGAACGCTCGCTTAGATAGAAATGGGGCGGCTTTGACTTCTTAGCCCTGTCGAGCCCAGCCTCCGCAAGTTCGCGAGTGATGTCAAGCAAAGTGACTTCAAAGCCGATGTTGGCTAGGTGGGCGGCAATCCCGCTTCCCATGGTTCCGGCTCCAAGCACGCAAACGCGTCTTGCCCGGATCCAAGAGTCGTATCGAAGGGTCTCTAAGGGCATCGTCAAAGCTGTGTGAGGATACCGTCTGGAAGGGGATGATGAGGTGATGGGGTGATGATGTGATGATGTGAGGTGCGGAGTGTGGTGGGATGTGAGATTTGGGATGCTCGAATCGCGATGAACGCTCGGCCCGAACACGTGCTAATTCTCACATCCTCACATCATCACATCATCACATCATCATCCGAAAGCCTTGGACATTCCAGCCGCACAGAATATAATGAACGTCTAAGACACACGTCTTACAAAACGAGGTGACATCAGATAAGAGGATTTAGAAGAGAACCGAGGCCCGATCCCGGCCCTCCTGTCAATGAGCGAGTACTACGCTTCCGGGATGTTAGGGTCATCGGCGCCGACGACTCGCAGCTCGGCATTCTACAGAGCCGCCAGGCTCTCAACATCGCCAAAGAGCAAGGCCTCGACCTTGTCATGGTTTCTCCGACCGCCAACCCGCCGGTGTGCAAAATCATTGATTTTGGACGCTATAAGTACGAGACGGAGAAGAAAAACAAGGGCGCCAAGAAGAAACAGCAAGAGGTTAAGGGTATAAAGATAAGCCCGCGCATAGCAGAGCACGACCTGCAACACCTCATCAAGAAAGCCGCCGGGTTTTTGGAAGAGGGTCACAAGGTTCGAGTTGTCTGCGTGTTCAAGGCTCGCGAGATCACACACCCTGAACTTGGCCGCAATAAGCTGGACTATTTTGGAAACCAGCTTGTGGAAATCGCCATCGTTGAGCGCCCACCGGCGCTAGACGGCCGGCAGATGATCATGGTGATGAATCCGAAGCCTCAAACCGGAGCGAAGAAGAATGCCAAAGCTGAAAACAAACAAGACAGCGGTCAAGCGGTTCAAAGTAACCGGAACGGGGAAAATAACCCGCCGCAGGTCGCACAACAACCACCAGTTCCTCCACAAGTGCGGATCGAGGAAGCGCCGCCTGGAGCAGGAACCGGAGTTGTTTAAAGGCGAAAAGAAGCGCATCAAGCGCCTTCTAGCGATGTAAACGCGGAAAGCCCTGAGCGTTAAGCCTTAAGCCTTGAGAATAAAATCTTGAGGCTTAAGGCTTAACGCTTAGGGCTCTCCCACTCTCTACCGCCACCGCCCTTGAGGCTGGGAAGCGGTCAAAAACGAGGAAAGAAAATGGCAAGAATTAAACGTGGCCTTATGCGCCACAAGAGACACAAGAAGCTCATTGAGAGAGCGGCCGGATATTGGGGCCGTAAAAATAACGTCTATAAGCACGCTCATGAGCAGGTGATGAAGTCGGGGCAGTATGCCTTTCGCGACCGCCGCGCCAAGAAGCGCGAGTTCCGCCGACTCTGGATCGTCCGTATCACGGCAGCCTGCCGGGAGCATGACATCAAGTACTCCGAGCTAATCCACGCCCTTTCTCTGGGCGGCATACAGGTCAACCGGAAGATGCTCAGCGAGCTCGCCATCAACGACATGGCCGCATTTACCGCCATTGTCGCTCAGGCGAAGACTGCTGTCGCCAAGTAACGATTACCAAGAAGGGCTCGGGCCATTTTGCCCGGGCCTTTCGTTTTTCCGCCGATATAGCCGCCTCCACTCGGGATCGGAATCAAGCTGGCCCTCTCTAATGACGACCGCCAGTGGAGGCTAGCTCGGTGCCAGTTATCTAGGTCAATTGAGAATGGATGCGGTATGCACTTCTTCCAGATTCTCCGCGAAGGGCCTTTTAAAGAAGATGTGCTTGATCGCGCCATTCCCCTCTCCGACCACACCGTACGCCTCCCATTCTTCAATTCCGAGGGCGCCCATGGCTGGACCGAGACCCTGAATGGAGACCTTGGCCGAATCTCCGTCAACGACGAGCTTGTTGTCGGTAGGCACTGAGGCATAGACCACGTGGAGAACGAGATACTCCCATTGCATGGCCCATTATGGGTCTAGGGTGCCTGGTACATTCTCTCACGAACAGGAGGTTCATCATGAATAACTTTAACGAACTCGACGACCTCTGCGAACTCGACGCGCTCTGCTTTTGAGCGGATGAGCAAGCGGCGGAGAGGGTATCCGTCGGAAACGAACGTGAAACGCGGGCCGCAAACCGTGGGGCGCGACAAGGAGCTCATCGAAAAACTTGGCAAGGAAGACCCCTGTCCGTGCGGGTCGGGCAAGTGCTTTCAAGGCCTGTTGCCGCAACAGCGGCCGGTATGACGGTAGCTTGCGCGCCTACTTCTTTTAGGGACCTGTGAGTCCGCCGTCCCGCAGTTGGCTATCCCTTCGCCTTACCCGGCGTATACTCAGGTGTGCATCTGGTTCCGCGCAGGGATAGCTGGTTATCAACTTTATTTAGCCCCGCCAGAAGCTTAGCGCACGCGAAGTGGCGAAGGGCAGCTCCGCTTATAGTGTTTCTTCTCGAAGCTTGCGTCGGCTGGATGCCTTACCGCCACATGGTGCTGATCGCCGCTTGCGCAGGTGTTCCTATCTACATTGCTATCGAGATCTACTTCGCCAAAAAGGAACCTCGTCCCCGTGCAAGTCAGGGGTGATAACGGGCATCAGTAGACGCCGTGATGCCGAACGCATTGGAACAAGGAAATTCAATCTACTCATTGGGCGTATCCTGAAGGGTCCATGCTAACTCTCTTAGCCGCAGCCGTCCTCAACCATTCGTCGAGCCTCGTGGGCGCCACTCGTGAGGACCGGGCCGGCTGGATATGCGTTCACTTGCAAGGCAGTCCCCATGACGTTGGCTATCAAGACGGCACGCTCATGGCGCCGGAGATTAGCGACGCTCTTAAAGCGGTCAAAGTCGAGATGGGCGACTCCGGAAAGGACTGGAATTGGTTCCGAGACACCGCCTACACGCTTTATTG
>JANYLD010000194.1 GCA_025363835.1 Armatimonadota bacterium | reverse complement strand
TTAAGATTTCCCCTTCCTGTATTCGACGTTGACTCTCTCCTGAGGCAGCCGCACGATTGAGTGATTCCGGTAAGTAAATTCTTCTTGGCGGCTATCTTTATCACTCCGCAATCGCATTGACATTTGTGGTACTGGTCGCGCTGGCCGCAGCTAAATACCCTCTCGTGCGAAAGATTGCCGACAGTTAGGCGACCAAATCTTTTGCCGATGATGTTAATGAATCTCATGCAGTGCAACCGTAGCCGCTAAGGGCGAACGTAAACCGCTTTCGTAAATCTGACATCACTACACCTCCACCATTCTGGTTACTTTTCTCTCCGCTACGCTACACGACTTGAAACTCTTCTCGCACTCGGAAAGCTGAGAGATGAGATGTTTAACGTAGTACTGCTCAAGGCGATCCATCGCTGAGGCGAGATCGTCAAGCTCCCATTTTTCAGTCGTCATACTACTATTCGCCGTCCATCCGGCAAGATCGCTTCTGAAGTTTGGCCCTACTCCATCAGCGTATCTACGGTTGCTCTTTAGTACGACCCTACTCTCTCTGGGCCACACTGTTCCAGCCTGGAATTTGCCAATGTAGAGCCTAAAGAACTTAATGTCTCCGCAGTCATCAGTTTTCCATCCCGGTCGCCCTTCCGGCAATGGCGGAAAGTCGTAACCCTGCTCTCCGCGCCAGACCTTCCGCTGGCTTACTACCTTCCACCGGTTCACGCCGACCTCTTCAACTGTTCACTCCTGATGCTTGCCATTAGCTCACTAATCGGTCGCAGCTTCGTCTGCTCAAGTGCGACGCCATCTTTGCCGTAGGCGTTGAACGGCTTGTGGTCGTTGAGGAAGTCTCGACGGCTACACCAACCGGGCAGCCTCACCGTCAGGTCTTCGTTGATGATGGCGAGTATAGCTATCGCCGCATCGAAGTCGTCGAGTGACTTCATCAATAGCTTCCCGTTCTGGTGACGGGTAGCCTTGACCTGAACCTTGAAGCGACCAATGAACGTGTCGAAGCCTGGGTCCGGCCCGTTCTCCAGAGACGGCCAGCAGTCGAACCACTTGCATACCGCCATCTCGCCGAGCATGCCGTCCAGGTCGATCTCGACGTCGGTACGACTCTCGTCCACTTTTTGCGTTGCCGTACCGGAGGCGCGAGAGAATCTCCCCCGCGCCGTAGCCATCTGCCGAATCGTCCATAACTCCGACTCGGTAAATTCGATTACAGGTGTCACGCCGCCGCCTCTGAGAACAGGTCGATCTGCTCCGGCTCCGCTTCCTTCTCTTCCGGCTTAGTCGGTGGCTGGTCAGCCTTGAAGCTGATGCCATACTGCCGCAGGATTCCTTCGAGGTAGCGGCTACGGGTTACATAGTGCTTCCTTGTCAGGTGAAGCCATCCGTTGTGGCTGGACGATAGCCGATCAACCTGTAGGTCTAGCTCGGCGTGGCACGTGCGAAAGCTGTCGTGCGGCCACATGACCATCCACTCCTGCTGCTCCAGGTTGCAATGCTTGCAGCGAGGAGCCTCAACTACTTCTACGGTTTTGTTTTCCATTACGCCGCCGCCTTCGCATTGTTGTCGCGAATGAATTTATAGAGCCTAGCCGCCTGATCTTTAGAGGTGACCTGTAGCAGGCTCTCGATTCCGTTATCTTGCAGGGCCTTGTTATACGCCTCTTCGCCGACTTTGTGCATCAGTGCGTCGAACTCGTTTCGGATCTCGGCTGGTAGTACATAGCGTTCAGCAGCAGCGCCGTCGCCGCAGAACTTCACAAGGGCAGCCGCAATCTCGCGACCCGGCTGCGGGTATGTGGAGAACTTCGGCAGGAACTTGGTGCGGGACTTCTCGACGCGGGCGATACTGTTCTCGTCGATGGTGAGGTAGAGATCAAAGACGTACTCGACGTCCTTCCGCATGATCGGTTGCAGGCCGAGCTTCTTTGGTTCCTTCTTACCCTTCTCGTTCTCGACGACTTCGTAAGCCATATCGAGACGCATGCAGCAGAAGACGTGAATAGGCGCGGCAAGGATGGTGTCGATGAGATCGTTGAAGATCGGCGTGACAACCTTCCAGTGATCGAACCGGCCGCCGAGAGCCTGGACTTGCTCTAACGCGCCGCCTCGACCCTGCCAGTAGTGGCTAAAGGTATCAAAGATGATCGCGTCGTACTTCTCCTTGGTGGCGTAGTGGATGTATTCGATAGCCGACTTCAGCGAGAACGTCTCCGGCTCGGATACGTCGAACTTCCACTCGCCCTCGCAGGCAACGCCGCCTTCCGATACAGCGTACTTCGAGGCGCTACCATGTTCGGTATCGACGAATAGGATGCGCCAGTTGGACGGCATCTCGCCCTCCCCTTGACCCTCTAGGATGGCCCCGACCTCCGTCAGGATCTTCAGTGCCGACCAGGTTTTCCCTGCTCCGGGTCCACCGGCTATGGCCACCTTGGCCTTCGTCTGCTTGCGTGTCGCTTGATGAACTGTAATTGACAATTGATTGCTCCTTATCGAACTCGTAAAACTCGGAACGCTTTCTTGCCCTTGCTCTGAGGTTTGTAGGTAGCGCGGCCAGCAGCACACTTGAGGCTGAGCCGGTTATCCATGTATGCCTTCAGGGCATCCTCGGCGACCTTGAACTCGGCCTCTATCTCGACCAGCTTCTTCCGCGCGAACTTGTAGGTCCTAACAAGCGGAGTCGCACCCTCATCACGCTCGTCAGGCTCATCGAAGCCGTCCCCGAACTTAGCCAGAAGGGCTTGGCCCTGACAGGTATCCCTGTACTTGCACTTC
>JANYLD010000158.1 GCA_025363835.1 Armatimonadota bacterium | reverse complement strand
CCGAGCGTGATGGCCTCTTCTGTGAGCGCATCTTTGGCCCGGTCAAGGACTGGGAGTGCGCCTGCGGCCGTTATAAGAAGATTAAATACAAGGGCATCGTCTGCGAGCGCTGCGGCGTCGAGGTCACTCGAAGCAAGGTACGTCGCGAGCGGATGGGCCACGTGGAGCTTGCCGCTCCCGTATGCCACATTTGGTACCTCAAGGGCGTTCCTTCGCCTCTCTCGCTGATCCTCGACATCTCGCCGAGGCTGCTGGAAAAGGTTATTTACTTCGCCAGCTTCATCATCATCGACATCGATGGCGAGACGATCCAAGAGGTCCTGCCGGAAGTCCGCGCCGCGGTTGAGCATGAAAAGGCCGCTCTCCAAGGCGGAATGCGGGAGCTTGAGGAAGAGAGCTTCCAGAGACTTGCGGAAGAGCTTAACAATAACAGGGAAGAGTACGACGAGGCGCTCGTCCGAGAGCGATCGAAGGCCGTTAACGACCGCGTCAAAGCGGAGTACCGCGATGCGGACGACCGGCTGAAGGACCTCGACATAGCGGTCGAAATTCTCGGCAAGCTGGAGCGAAACCAGCTCATCGACGAAGACAAGTACCGCGCGGTCAGCAAGCTGCTGGACAGTGTTGGAGCACGCATGAACCGCGACCTCCGCGCCCTCGTCCGCGCCAACATCGGGGCCGAGGCCATCAAGGAGCTTCTGGGCCGAGTGGACCTGGAGCGACTGGCCCGCGAGCTTAGACTCGAGATTCTGCAGACCCAGAGCCAGCGTCGCGCCCGGGCCATCAAGCGACTCGAGATCGTGGAAGCGCTGATCTCCAGCCGCAGCCGGCCGGAGTGGATGATTCTGGACGTGGTCCCGGTCATCTCGCCAGAGCTTCGCCCAATGGTCCAGCTTGACGGTGGCCGGTTTGCCACCTCTGACCTTAACGACCTGTATCGTCGCATTATCAACCGTAACAACCGGTTGAAGAAGATCATCGAGATCCATGCGCCGGAATCGATCATCAACCACGAAAAGCGGCTTCTTCAGGAAGCGGTTGACGCGTTGATCGATAACGGCCGACGCGCTCGCCCGGTGGTCGGCTCCAACGCCCGGCCGCTGAAGTCTTTGAGCGACATGCTCAAGGGTAAAGAAGGCCGATTCCGAAAGAACCTGCTTGGAAAGCGCGTGGACTACTCGGGACGATCCGTTATCGTCGTCGGACCTCACCTTAAGCTGCACCAGTGCGGAATTCCCAAGGAGATGGCGCTTGAGCTGTTCAAGCCGTTCGTGATGAAGACGCTGGTCGAGAAGAAGATCACCCAGAACATCAAGACGGCCAAGCGAATGATCGACCGAATGCACCCCGCCGTTTGGGACGGGTTGGAAGAGGTCATCAAGGAGCATCCGGTCCTTCTGAACCGTGCGCCTACGCTGCACCGGTTGGGAATCCAGGCGTTCGAGCCGATCCTCGTGGACGGCAAGGCGATCCAGGTTCACCCGCTGGTCTGCCACGCGTACAACGCGGACTTTGACGGAGACCAGATGGCGGTCCACGTGCCGCTAAGCCATAAGGCCCAGGCTGAGGCCCGCGTTCTCATGCTCTCCACCCAGAATCTGTTCTCTCCCGCAGACGGCCGACCGACGGTTGCGCCGGTGCAAGACATCATCCTCGGCGCCTACGCGCTCACCTTTGTGAGCCACGCGGGCCGCAAGAAGATGGAGGACATGGAGGCCGCGCATAAGAAGAACCCGGAGAAGAATCCGGCTCCTCGCGTGTTTGCCAACCCGGAAGAGGTGTTCTTCGTGTTCGAGCATCCGAGCTCGGTGGACAAGCTTGATATCAACGAGCCGATCAAGTGTCGCGTTCGACGCCCGGTCTTTAGAGCGGACGAGGAAGTCAACTTCCGAGACCCGGTCAGCGGAATGGAATACCACCGCGTAAAGACCACGGACGAGGAAGGCGAGGAGTTTGAGGAGCTGCAGCCTTACGCTCAGGAGTGGGAGTCGATCATCGTCACCTGCACGCCTGGCCAGTTGATCTTCAACGACGTTCTCCCGTACCCGCTCAGAAACAGCGACGAGTTCCTGAAAATGGAGCTTGCCAAGAAGCAGTTGGGCGAGTGCATCGTCACCTGCCATCGCCGATGCGGCATGGGAATGACGATCAAGCTGCTGGACGACCTGAAGGATATGGGCTTCAAGTGGGCCACCAAGTACGGCCTCTCCATTGCCATCACGGACATGGACCCGCCCGAGAGACGAGAAGAGATCATCCAGGAAGCGGACGACAAGTCGAACAAGATTACGGCCCAGTTCCGACGCGGAATGATGACCTATAACGAGTTGACGCAAAGCCTGGTCAAGCTCTGGACGGACACGTACGACGAGATCGGAAAAGAGATCGTCAACGGTCTGACCCAGATGAACCCGCTTTCGATCATCACGGTCTCCGGCGCCCGAGGCTCGGTTAAGCAGCTTGCGCAGCTTGCCGGCATGCGTGGCCTGATGTTCAACCAGTTCAACGAAGTTATCTACGAGTTGCCGGTTAAGAGCTCCTTCCACAAGGGCCTCGGCATGTTGGAGTACTTCGTCACCACCCACGGCGCCCGTAAGGGTTTGGCCGACACCGCTCTTCGAACGGCGGACGCCGGCTACCTGACTCGACGTCTTTGCGACGTCGCTCAGGACGTGATCATCAACTCCAGGGACTGCGGAACGACGGAAGGCGCTCTCGCCCACCGAATCGTGGAAGAAGGAGAGGTTCTGGAGCCGATCGCGGACCGGATCTTTGGCAAGGTTTCTCTTGCCACGATCACGGACCCGGAGACGAAAGAGCCGGTCATCACGTGGGACATGATCATCACTCGCGACGATGCGAAGCGGATCAACCAGCTCGAGAACAACTACGTCAAGGAGTACAACGCGTGCCAGACCGATCCCGAGCGGGACAAGGTCATCAAGAAGTACACCAACCTTGGCGGGCGAATTCCGAAAGGCGTGCTGCT
>JANYLD010000135.1 GCA_025363835.1 Armatimonadota bacterium | reverse complement strand
CGGCCACTCAAACCGAAAACCCTGTCCTGTCGGAAGCTCTGTGGGGCGTCCGGCTCGACGTCATCGGAGGGGACTCGCTGTCGACGGCGATGCGGAAGCGGCCCAAGGTATTTAGCGAGCTTTATTGCGCGTTGGTCGAAGCCGGTGAAGTGGGTGGCATGCTTGAGCACACGCTCGACGTGGCCGCCGTCGAATTCGATAAACAGCAAACCCTGAGAGAGCAAGTGCGCTCGGCAATGATGTATCCGATTCTCGTCGTATTCGCGGCCATTTTCGTGGTCATCTTCATGCTGGTCTTCATAGTCCCGATCTTCTCAAAGATCTACCATCAGTTCAACGCGGACCTGCCCGGGATTACGTTGTTGCTAATCACATTGAGCGATATCGTGGTCCACTGGTGGCTTGTTCTTGGCCTTGTGACGGCCGCCATCTTCGTCATGATGCGGCAGTACTATCAAAGCGACCAAGGACGGCATTTCTTCGATCGCTTGAAGCTGAATGTGCCGATTGTCGGCAAGCTGATCCACAAAATCGCGATCGCCCAGTTCACGAATACTTGGGCGGGAACCACCAAGGGTGGAATTCCCATTCTGTCCGCGCTACAGGTTTCCGCCCGGACTTCCAACAACGTGGTCGTCCGCGACGCGGTTATGGCCGTTGCAATCGATGTGCAGTCTGGTGCTTCTCTTGCTACGTCACTGGAAGAGAAGGGCCAATTCCCGCCGCTCGTCACGCGAATGGTTGCAGCGGGCGAAAAGTCCGGAAATCTGGATGAGATGCTCGACGAACTCACGCATTTCTACGAGCGCGATATCGAATACTCCGTGCAGCGTTTGACGCGCATGATGGAACCGGCAATTGTTGTAGTTGTGGGCGGAATTGTGCTGTTTGTGCTGCTGGCGCTTTACATGCCGATTTGGAATCTTACGAGAGTTATCCGGAAGCCATGAAGTCCTGCTTGGAGCGGCAGTAATAAGCCTACACTGATGACGTATCACATTGGGGATGCGATTCGTTTTGGAGAACTTGCGGTCGCCTCGACAATTTTGCGGTGCTCCTGATACTTAAGCCATAAAATTGACGAAAACTGCAGTAGAATGGCTTTACCGGCACGCGTCTTGCAGGCCCGTATACCCGGATGCAATTCGAGGGCGAGTTAAGCCCAGAGAGGGAAAGCATACATATGAAGAACCGTTCCAATAAGAAGGGAGCTTTCACGTTAATTGAGCTCCTCGTCGTCGTTCTGATCCTCGCGATCTTGACCGCTGTCGCCCTGCCGCTTTATCTGAGCTCCGTCAAGGACTCTGAGAAGAAGACGTGCCAGACGAACATGCAAACCATAGCCAACGCCGTTCAGGCATACAAGGTTCGAACTCGAGCCGCAGCCTATCCGACCATTACCGACGTTTCCACTCAGGTGGGCTCTGCCGGCGAACTGTCGGACCTGCAGTTTGCGCCTCAGTGCCCCGCCAACACCACGAACAAATATTCCGTGACTCCTGATGCCAATGGCGGGTTCACCATCACTTGCACCGACGCCACGCACGGCCAGTGGCAGGATGGCAATATCTCGGGCTAGTAAGTCCGGATCGCATTCTGATCACGGACCACTCCGGCCTGAACCGGGGTGGTCCTTTTTCTTACAAAGCACAAACTAAATCACATTCATAGGTCGCTATAATCAACGCCTACAGACAGCAGGAAGCCAGTCTATCGGGCCCCCAGGGATCGAATAACAGCCCGACGTCTAAGACATTTCTTCGCGAGTCCGAGCCCTTCTTTAACGCTTGGCGGCTGGGTTTCCTCTGCGTCCTGATCCTGTCCGTCCTCGCCTATCTGCCCACGCTTGTCGGCCAGAAAATATGGGATGACGAACTTCTTCTTAATGGCTCAGGAATTGGCGGTGGAAAGAGCGCCCTCGATGCGCTGACCCATCCGTTTCTTGGAGCCTACTTTCGGCCCTTGGTCTCGCTCACCTTTTACTTTGAGAACAAGTGGTTCACGGGCATCCCGTTTTACTACCACCAAACCAATATTCTCATTCACATGCTCACTTGCGCAGCATTGATCGGGTTTGTACTGCTTGCCTTCCGGAGTCGACGTCTAGCGCTCCTCAGCGGGCTCATCTTCGCCGTCCAGCCGGCCCAGGTCAGCGCAGTGTCGTGGATCGGAGGGAGAACGGACTCGCTTTGTGCGCTCCTCGTCATCCTCTTTGCCTATGCGCTGGTGCTCGGAGTGAGGGCGTCGGGAATCAAGCGCGTGGGCTGGATTATCGCTTCCACCGCTGCATTCTTCCTGGCTGCGGTGACGAAGGAACAGATTGTTGCCCTTCTTCCCCTCGTCCCATTTGCGCTTAAAGCCTTTGGATCAGACGACGCCAAGCCTGATTTTAAGACTTACGCCAGGCTGACCGCTCCCTATGTACTTGCGACGGTGATCTTCGCGGCGTTGTGGCTGCTGTACAACACGCCACTTAAAGCGCTCGTCCAGACTCCCGCGATGCAAATGGCGACCGCCGGACAGACAGCGATCTATTACACGCTGCTTTTCGTGGCCCCCTCAGGGAAGTGGATGCATACGTTAAGCTTGGGATCGCTCAAGGCCGTCGGCTGGCCCTGCGCGGTTTGCGGGCTGATTCTGCTCTGCATCTATTTGGCCGGTGCTTGCCTATTGATTCGGCGGAATCCCAAGATGGGCTGGATCCTTTCGTTTTCCGCTCTGGCTCTGCTGCCGGTCAGCAACCTGATCCCACTACCATCCCTCTTAGTGGCGCCCTATAGAGCGGGCGTAGCAGGACTGGGCGTCGCCGTTCTTTTCGCCTGGATTGGTCTAAAGCTGGGCCGTCACCTTTTTCTGGCTGTGGGTGGCACGGCCTTTCTTTTCTGGTGCTCGTGGTTGACGATTTGGGGGGCGGACCAGTGGAAGGATCCGGTCACTCTCTTTACGAGGATCACGATCGAAGACCCTTACAGCATCATCGCGCGGCGAAATTTGGGCAGCTACCTACTGCGAATAGGAAAATCTCAGCAGTCGATCTACCAGATGAAGACGATTCTCGGCATGCTTTATCGGTCCGATGCTTGGCAGCAGCCGCAGACGGCCTATCAAGCTTTCCTAACCAATAATGCTCTTGGCCGGCGAGTGGTGGAGAACCAAGGCAACGATGTTAAGCCCGAAGGATGGCTCGGTGAGCTATTCTCGCAACTTGGCTTCGCGGAGGCTAAGACCAATGACTTTGCCGCAAG
>JANYLD010000134.1 GCA_025363835.1 Armatimonadota bacterium | reverse complement strand
CCCGTCTCGAACTCATTTTCCGAAAGCCATGTATTCCTGTCCAGCCTGCTCATCTTGACTTCAACTTCATGTTCCCCTCTGGACTCTGTGAGCCAGGTGTAAGTTTGCGCGAATTTCGTGTCTTGCCCCGATGCCATCTGGATGGTAACGATTCCAAGAATGAGACCGAAGATTCTTTGCAGGAGAGTGTGAAAATGGGCGGAGCGCTGGAGCTTAGACAACTGCCGAATGCGATTCATTGCTGAAACTATACTTTATTGTCAAGATTAAATTACAAGGGGTGGATTGTGGACTTTCGCGGCCGTATCCATGAGCGGAAAAGAACCGGAGGAGTCTCCGCCTCCGGTTCGAGCTACAGCTATTCGCAGGTGCCTTGTCAACTGCGTTGTCGCAAGTCGCTGCTTCTGACCTACAGCCGTTGGGCGACTATCCGAGTCCCTGACCTAGAACACCCTCACCGGTGGGCGCGCGAACGACTGGTTAGAAGATCTTCCAGGGTCTGAAGGGAGTCCCACCGTAGGATTCGTCCGCATACGACTTACCCGCGAGCTCATAAACGCGTGTGTGAGTCGCGCCCAGGGCTTCGTAGAAGCCGCGCCCCTGGATGTTGTCTCTGAACACAAACACTGCCATCTTCCGATATCCGTGCTGGAGGAGCCATGCAACCGATCACCTTTCCCCTGCCTCAATCTGTCAAGGGCGGGACCGGAGGATCTGGTTCCAGTGTTTTGCGCACGAATCATCGCAAAACACTGGAAGAGGTTCTCACTGTCGTTCTCGAGCCGTAACGTCCCCATGCCCCAATTGCCGTACCGCCGAAAGGCCGCTCTGCTATCGCGCCATCCGATCCAGGGGAAACGGTGGGCTGCTGAGGGGCTTGACTGCGAGGGACATCAGGAGCAGATCGTTGTCATCCGCTGCGATGCGGTTGGACGAGAGGGCGCCGCAGAGGCGGCAGCGGTGGATAATTGCCCACTCGCCTCCTTTGCGGACCCACACTGCGATCGGCTCCATGACTCCTCCGCAGTCCGCCTCGCGGTCTCCAGGCTCGTTGTCCAAGTGAACACTGTGCAGACAGTTGGGACAATGGTTGCGATGCTCTGTTCCCGCGCCCGTGCACACGACCGTCATGCCGCAGGATCGGCATGTGAACCAATCTTGTTGCTTAGGCTTTTGAACTTGGCGCGCCCCGGGAGTTTCGTCTGCTCCGCCCGAAGATTTACGTCGATCACGCCCGTTCAGGCCGGCGTGTCGCCTCTTACTAAAACTCAACTTTGCTTCTACTTCCTCGGGCACGCAGCCCGGTTCGGATCCGACGATGCGTCGAAAGGGGAATGGAAGAAGCCGCGGGGGTGCTGTGGGCTAACCGTGCAAGAGCCAAAAGGCTCAAGGGATTAGCGCAGAAGCAGATGCCCAAGCGGCTGATTGTAAACAGAGGTCTTATAGTTAGTCAAAGTCAGCTCCTTGGGTCTTGTCGCCTCTTAGAGACGCCTTCGAATTCTAGACGGTGGTTTCGACGTTTTAGTCGCTCGTAGGTCCTTTTTCCGCTTCAGCTGTTGACTTGAACGCCAAACTTAGACCCATGTATTGTGGGTATCAATATAAACACTCGCGGTGCTTCGTGGCACTAACTGACGGCACAGACATTGGCGAGGTCAACGTCGACTTTCTCCCAACGGTCGGGAACACACTGATTCTTGAGAACTTCGACAAAGTCAAGGCAAAGGAAGATGCCGGATTTGAGTTCTTCACCGTTAAGGGGGTCCAATTAACGGCCCTGTATTCACCTACGACCCGAGAAACCTCGCTCAAGACTAGGAACGTCACATCATTAAGCTCTGCCTACACGATCTTGGTGGAACGCGTGAACGCGGATCAGAACTAGGAAGGTTGCTTATCTCAGGCGGCTCCTACTAGACTTCTTATATGACTGAACCTGAAGCCTATCGCGACCTGCTGGAGCTGCACCTCAAAAAGATCATCGCCCGATCACTGGCAATGTCCGAAGTGCAATGGAATTGGAGTCCATCTCCGAGCGCGCCGACTACGGCGGCACTTGTTGAGCACGCTTGGGTTTGGTTGGTTTCGGACCGAGTGCAGATTCAGGACCGGAACGAGAACGGCTTTTGTCCGGAACACCTGCCCGAGAGCAAAGAGGACCTTATCGCCGCATTGGAGGAAGAGGCCGGCGAGTGGAAGAGAATGCTGACCTCCATGGAACCCGCGCTCCTGGATGATCCATTGAAGAATTTCGGCGTTCAAGAGATCGATGTCCGTCGGCTGGTGACGCACATGGTGCAGAACGTAATTTATAAGAGTGGGCAGCTTTCTGCCAATTATTTTGCCCTCGGGCTCGATGGGACCGAGCCTTACTCGGCGCCGTTCCCCCGTGACGTACTGGAAGAGATCCGGGGAGCGGAGGAGTCAGCGGTGATTGCGGGAGCCTCTGGTTAAGAGGTCTTGTAGGGCTTGCAGAGACTCCCACATGTAGGACTCGTCCGCATAGGATTTCCCTGCAACTTCATAAACGCCTGAGTCGAAATGGATTGCACCGAGTGCCTCGTAGAAGCCGCGTCCCTGGATGTTGTCTCTGAACACAAACACGGCCATGTTCCGATACCCATGCTGGAGAAGCCAGGCTACGCCTTCCGACAGGAGTGCTTGGCCGACGCCCCGCCTCTGAGCGGAGGGAAGTATGTAAATCGCCTGCAACTCGGCATCGCAGGGCATGGCGGGATAGCGGTTGGCCCCAGCAACGAGAAAGCCGATGATGTTCCCCTTATCAGTCGCAACCCAAGCAGGCTCGTCCGGGCTCCAATTGGTGAGGCGCTCGGCCCAGTTCTGAGCTTCTCGGGCTTCGTTCAGATTCTCCAGAAGGTCGAGCGGCAGAATGCTCTTGTAAGCATCGCGCCAGCCGGCAATCTTCACCTGAGCAATGCCTTGGGCATCTTCGGGAGTTGCAAGGCGGACTTCGAAGGATGGCACCTGATGATTGTGCTCGATGGGCGCTAACTGGAGCCCGGAACCCCCCTCGGATGTCGCTCTTACATCTTGTCCGTAGCCCGGAACCCCCATCCCCCGCCCTTCCCCCTCTCCCGGCAAGAACCATCCGGGACAAGGGGAAGGGAGCCGGATCTAGCTCTTAAGGGCTTCTGCGCCGCCGACGACTTCGAGGATTTCCTTGGTGATCGCGGCCTGGCGCTCTCGGTTGGCCTTGATGGTCAAGGTGTTGATCATCTTGCCGGCGTTGTCGGTGGCGCTCGTCATAGCCGTCATCTGGGCTCCGAAGAAGCTTGCGGTCGACTCCAACATGGCCTGCCAGATGAGGGTCAGCAGGTAGCGGGGAAGGAGGGTTTCTAGAATCGCATCGGAGGAAGGCTCGTAGTCAAACGTCAGCTCATCGGCCTTTGCGGCTCCGGCTGCGGGCTGGGGCGGCTCGATTGGAAGCAGAGGAATGATCGTCGGAGTCTGGCGGATGGCGGAGAAGAATTTGCTGTAGCAGAGGTAGATCTTGTCGACCTCGCCGGATTCGTAAAGCTGACGGGCGATTCTTGTAACCTCAACCGCGTCTTCCAGCTTGGCGCCTGCGCTGCCCAGGAATTGGGAGTGCTTGATATCGTAGCCGCGGCGGGTGAAGAACTGGATGGCCTTCTTTCCAACTATGATGAGGGAGCCTTTGCCGGGTGTTTCCTTCATGAAGTCGGTGGTCTTTCTGAGCAAACCGGAGTTATAAGAGCCGGCAAGGCCGCGGTCCGCGCCGATCAGGATCACGCAATACTTCTGCACCGGGCGCTTGGCCATCAAAGGATGGTCGGGCAGGTCTCCGCCGGACGCCAGCGACTCCATAAAGCCGCGCATCTTGTCGGCATAGGGGCGGGCTTCCAGCACTCGGTCGGTCGCCTTCTTAAAGCGCGCCGCCGCCACCAGCTTCATCGCGCGGGTGATCTGCTGGATGTTCTTTGCCGCCTTGATACGGCTTCGGATCTGTTTTAGAGTAGCCATTCTTTTAATTAAGGATGAAGGCGGAAGGATGAAGGATGAATTTTTCCGGACTCATCCTTCCGCCTTCATCCTTCATCCTTTACTTAGCTGCTGCGAACTGCTCGCTGTACTCCCGAACGCCCTTGTTCATCGTTTCCTCGACGTCCTTGCTGATCGCGAGGGTGGTTCGGATCTGCTCGACGACGTCCGGATACTTGTCATGGATGAACTTCAAGAGGCCTTCTTCGAACGCCTTAACGTCATCGTTGCGGATGTTGTCAAGCACGCCGGTGCCGCCTGCGAAGATCGCGATGATCTGGTCGACGACGTCATACGGAGTGGCAAGGTCCTGCTTCAGAAGCTCGGTGAGACGCTGGCCTCGGATGAGCTGCATTTGGGTGGCCTTGTCGAGGTCGGATGCGAACTGGCTGAATGCGGCCACGTCGCGATACTGAGCCATTTCGAGCTTCAGTTTTCCGGCAACCTGCTTCATCGCCTTGATCTGGGCGTTTCCACCCACGCGGCTGACTGAGATACCTACGTTGATCGCGGGGCGGACGCCGGCGAAGAAGAGGTCAGGCTCTAGGTATATCTGGCCGTCGGTGATCGAGATAACGTTCGTGGGAATGTACGCGGAAACGTCTCCAGACTGGGTTTCGATGATGGGTAGAGCGGTCAGCGATCCTCCGCCGTGGGCGTCGGACAGCTTTGCCGCGCGCTCCAGAAGGCGAGAGTGAAGATAGAAGACGTCTCCAGGATAGGCCTCGCGTCCTGGCGGGCGTCGCAGAAGGAGCGATAGAGCTCGGTAAGCCTGCGCGTGCTTGGAAAGGTCATCGTAAATGACGAGCGCGTGCTTCCCATTGTCCCTGAAATACTCACCAATCGCTGCTCCCGCAAAGGGGGCCAGATACTGCATCGCGTTGGCGTCCGAAGCGCCTGCCACGACGACC
>JANYLD010000105.1 GCA_025363835.1 Armatimonadota bacterium | reverse complement strand
GCCCGATGGCGCGGAGACGACGGGGGCGCCGATACCTTGATGGTCGGCGAGTCGGTCGTAGAGCGGCATGGCGGCGAGGGCGGAGTCGTGCTGGTTCTTGGCGACCGAGACGGCCAGCACTTTGATGCTTGGATCGACCGGCAGGGTGAGAGTGGTCGCGCCGGCGGGGACGTCGAATCCGTACTTGTACAGGTAGCTGTATTGATAGAACTCGTTGCCGGTCGCGGGGTCGTGCTTATGGTTGCAGAACCAAGCGACTTCGGCCGGTTTGACATAGCCTGGGGTGAGGCCCTGCCACTCGGCGTAGTTGGTGTAGTTGACGCCGAGATCGGGATTCCAGAGGCGGTTGTCCCATTGGCCTACGTAGCCGTCCCAGCTCTGGATCGTTACCGGATATTGCCGGTCTCCCACTTTGAATGTTGCGGGCACGTCTCCGTTGGACGAGGCGGCGATGATGTACACCCGCGAAGAGCCTGCGGGAAGGTTGATCGTTTGGCCTCGGGCGGAGATCGCGTTCTTGGCGCCCTCGGCAGTGGGGCCTAGTTGGAAGTCGATCCCGCTTACGGTGAGCTTGCCTGGAAGCTGCTCGGCCGAGAGTGTCTCTCCCTTGTTGTTGAACGATCCGTCCTTCGGATTCTTGGCTGTGGAGGCGGCGTCCGTGTCGTAGGCCAGTTGCACGGGAGTGCTTTGGGTTTGGGCGGCTTTAACCGGAGCGTTACCCAGCTTGAGGGCGAAGGCTCTGAGCGAGAAGGCGGGGACGTCGGTGTCGAGCACGCCGTCGTGTACGGTTGCCGGGCCAAGGGGGAGTTCTTGGCCGTTTACTTCCCTTGCACTGACGATCCCGTTCATGGCGATCAAGTGGACATGCTTGGCGGGAATGCCGTCAAGCTCTCGGAGGCGGACGACAACTTCGTTGCCATCCTCCGCTTTTTTGATGGCAGAGATCTCGACTTGAGCGGTATCGCAGGAGATCAGAGACAGTTCGCGGCCGAGCTTTCCATCGTGGGAGGGAACGAGGAAGGCTCTTAGGGGCTGGTTAAAGCGCTTTGCAGCCCAGGGCACTTGATTCCAGTCGCCCGCATGAGGCTGGATCGCGTAAAGGATGTCGTGGCGGCCGAAGTCTTGGGTGGCTTGGTCCGAATAGCCGCCTCGGGTTCCGGGCGTGTAAATCATGGTCAGGCGGACAGTGTTGTCGTCGGGCTTATCGGAGCCGTATTTGCCCTCGTTGAGGATGCCGACTCCATAGTCGCCATCGGGCTTGCTGAGATCCAGCCACTGGTGCTGAGGGACCTCATATTTCTTTTCGTTGTTGTTCCCTCTTTGGATCGCCCCGACTTGGAGGTCGTAGGTGGCCATGGGGTTGGCGCAAGTGAGAGGGAATGAGGCTTTGAGAGCGTGCTCTCTGGTTTGCCAGTCGATCTTGTTGGCGACTTCGATTTTATTTCCCGCTCCGCCCGAGCTGAGGCGAATGTCTTGGACGAACTTGGAGCCGTCGGTTTCCCGCTCGACTTCGATGGCGACGCGGACGGGGCCGTTTTCAATGACTTTGATCTTGGCCGGGCCGTGGACGTGATCGTCGGGTGGGAGCTTGGCGTCGTCCCAGTCCATGTTCCAGGCTGGGAACTGGCTTGGATTCTCGTGCTGGAAGACAAGTTGCGAAGGGGACTTGAGGATTTCCTGGTTGACCGCTTTATCAAAGACGGACGAGATGTCGCCTTCGTCGTTGATGGTGACGCGGTAGATCTGGTTCTCCAGGATGCGGTCACTTTTGACCGATAGCTCGGATTCTTGCACGGAGTGCTGGGTGGGACGCGCGTCGTAAACGGTGAAGCCAACGGACGGGGCTTTGGCGAGGAAAAGGATGTCGACGCCTTTGTCGGTCTTGCTAAGCACCTGAGTGGGGACGGTTTCTCCTGTCGGCCCGTAAACTTGGACGTTATCAGTGGTGATGGGCGGGATCATCGCCTCGACCACGTCTTCGCGTGAGGTAGATAGCGGGTTGTAGACCACGATGGCTTGGCCTTGGGCTTTGGTGTTCATGGCGGAGGCGACTGCCCCAACTCCGTCTTGCTCAATGGAGGCGAACTGGTTTTGGGCCAGCAACTCGTCGTTCCAGCAGAACTCATAGGCCTTTGGGATTGAAGTGCCGGGGAGCATGTCGTGCATTTGGGAGCCGAGGACGAGGTCCCAGGCGTTGTAGAGGCGATCGGAGGGGTACGGGGTCCCGCCTAGCCATGAGGCCGTCACGCTGGCCCGCTCTGCTCCGTCCGCAAGGAGTTCGTTTTTGCGGTTCCAGCGCTTCATGTAGCCTTCGGATGTGATGGAGCCGGCGGAGTGCTGGGTGAGGAGGAGTTCGCCCTTGTAGTGCGGGAGCTTGGCTCTTTGCTCGGGGGTGATGTTCAGGAACATGTCCTCGGAGTGAGAGGAGACCACGTTTATTGGGCCTTTTCCGTTAACGATGCTCTGCTCGACCCATGCGACGCTGTCGTCGTGGGGTCCACCTCCGACGTCGCCGGTTCCGTAGTAGTGGTAGTCGACGAAGGCGCCGGACTGCTTGCCGGTGTTTTGGATGCGGGCGAGCCAGCTTGTGTTGGCGCTGAGGTCTTCGTCCACATCTCCCGAGTAGGAGCCGGGATCGAGGGCAGCAATTAAGCTCTTGCCATCCGGGCCCTCCCAGGTGCCGACTTTGAATGGGATGCCGACTGCCGAGCCCCAAGTGAGTTTTTGGGTGGAGAAGCCGATGATGCCGCAGTGGGCCATGATGGTCGGCAGCGCGTAGGGGAAGCCGAAACAGTCCGGAAGCATGAATTCGCGGCTGGCGACCCCGAAGTTCTTTCGGAAGAAGCGGTTTCCATAAAGAGTGTGGCGCACGAGAGACTCTGCGGAGGGCACGTTGGCGTCCCCTTCGTCTACGGATGACCCGGCTGGAAACCATCGGCCAGCTTTGATGTAGCCTTTGAGACGCTCGAAGTCCGCCGGATAGTAATCGCGCATGAACTCGTAGCGGCGCGAGCCGGAAAAGTTAAAGATGTAGTGCGGATACTTGTCGATTAGCTCGAAGTTCTTGTGCAGCGTATTGGCGATGAACTCGCTGATCACCTGCGGATAGGCCCAGCGCCACTGGGTGTCCAGGTGGGCGTAGGGGACTACGTAAAGGGTGTTCCCTTTTGACAAGTCGCGCTTGGGCGCTGTCTGGGTTTGCGCCACGGCTGCGGCAGCTGCAAGGAGGGTTGTGGCAAGGGCGAGATGTCGAGTAGAGATCTTAAGCATGGGCCTTGGAGGGCGTCGCGGCTTTCAAAAGCCGCCCGCTCTTCCAACGTACCTAAGCCGGGATGCAAGAGGCATCGCCACCGAGGAAAAATTATCAGGGTTTTGCCCCGACCGCTTTTAGGCTGCGCGGCTTAGGAAGCTGCGGAGATTCTTTCTTGCGCCGCCGACGTACTCGACGAACTCCAGGCCCATGCCACCTCGGACGGGGTTCGCGTGGGCGACGATGGCTAGGGTTCGGACGCTTTCGGTTTCGGAGAGGATGGCCCTGAACTCGACCAAGGTGCCGCGGTCCATGAGCTCTCGGCTTTTGACCCAGGCGCCGCCTAGGCTGATGTCCTCGGTTTCGCCGCGGAGCTCATTGAATCGAGCTTCGCCCTCTTCTCGCTCGTCGACGCTTCGGATGGTGACGGGAATCTTAAATCCGTATCGTGGATATCGGCGTCGGTCTGACGCCTGCCAGGGCTTGGCATCGACGTCAATATGCCAGCCGGCTTCGTTCTTCGAAAAGTGGGTCACGGTGGCCTGCGACTTGAGGATGGTGCCACCCTCCTGCACGATCAAGACGACTTTGAGGCCTGGCTGTAGCCTAACGGCCGCTGGGTCGCTTGTCTCGATGGCGATCGGTTGCCCTTTGGCGACGTGAGCTTGGATCACCCAAGGATCAGTCTCCGAATAAAAAACTACGGTCACCGTTCGACCGATAGCGCTGAGAGAGCCCGCATTCGCTTCCACGGGTATAAGTTTCGGCCTATCTACTTGGAATCATTAGGCTTTCTTGCTAGCGCATAGCCCGTGCTGCTTGAGATTCCCGGCGCGTTTGGTCAGCTTCAATTTTGTCGCGTTTGTCATATTCTCGACGTCCGCGGGCCAAGGCGACCTCAATCTTTACCTTTCCGTTCTTGAAATAGAGCTTGGTGGGGATGAGTGTCAAGCCTTTTTCCTGGGATTTTCGCTGGATTGTATTGATTTCTTTTCGATGGAGCAAAAGCTTTCTTTCTCGACGCCTTTCCGGCTGGAAATGGGACGAGTGGGTGTAGGGCTCAATGTCGAGGTTCATGACGAACAGCTCGGTATTGACAATCTGGCAATAGGCGTCGGTCATATTCACGCGGCCTAGAAA
>JANYLD010000093.1 GCA_025363835.1 Armatimonadota bacterium | reverse complement strand
AAAAGCGCGAGCAAGCTCTCGCACTCCCAAATGAATTCCCAAACGAGTTTAACCCGGCCGAGAAAGGAACGGGCTCATTGTGATCGTGGTTTGCTTGCCCGCGTGATCGACGACGACTTTGCAACCGGCAGGCATCGCGTTGTAGGCGTGGAGCATGATAATGCAGGCTTGGGTGTCCTTTTTGAGAAACAGCCGAAGGAGATCGTCTGCTTTATGGCCGTTGATGCTGACGAGCTTTGTCCACGGGTCGGTTGCCTTGTCCATCGCCGGGCCTCTGGCCAGCAGATAGAGATGCCCGTTTCGGGCTTGTACTGAAGTGTGGAAGAGGGTCGTCAGGGCGTATTCAGCGTCCGCCGTTTCCCGGCGCGGGCCGGCAGAGGTGATTCTGTGGTTCGGGAGATCGAAAAGGACCCGGCTGCCGAGGACGCTGGGAGCGAAGACGCCGACGTCCACTTGGTCGCCGACAAGAACAGGGCTGCAGAAGAAGCTCTCGTGGCCGATTTCTAGCTCATTGGCGATTGCCTGATTGGCGTGGCCGGCGGTTCCGTCGAACAGCTCGAGGTTCTCAGTAACGTTGGTGGAAATCACCGAAGTGGAGTTGGCCGCGCCCTTGGGCAGAAGGGTGATTGTGGCGCCGGTGTCGAGCTCACAAGTTCCATATTCGGTGGCCACGAAGGGGACGTTCGAGCCTTCCTCGATGTCGAGCGGGATGTTGATGGGCTCTTGCGATTTGGGATCTTCGAGCAGCCAGTCCTTGCCAGGGTCCTTCGTGTTTGCCGGCCAGACAGTGAGCTTGCGGTTCTTGTAGTCGATGCCGAATACGATCTTTGAAAGCACGTCGAGGCCCACCACGCCGGCGACGGCGGGGACCTCTTGGTAGAGAGTGGACTCGGGTGTGGTGAGAGAGGACACGGCGATTGAGGCTGGGCCTACGCTCAACTGCGCTTTTGGGTTCTTGGCGAGGACGTTGAGCTTCACATCGGGCCGGATATAGGAGTGTTCGAGGCCAGTATCGATCAGGAACAGGCGCGGGTGCCCATCCAGATCAAGCGTCACCCGGCAGCGCCCTGGCTGGATCGGGCCTGATAACGTAACCGCTTCTTCAACTGCGGTTGCTTTTGGAGCAGCCTCCTGGCTGTGGCCAACGAGGATATACGCGATCGCAAGAGGAAGTATCAAGGGCACTTTTACTGTACGCCTACGCCGAGATTGATGATGGCCGAACGCCTAGCCAGGGATATCGCCCAACAGCTCCAGGTCGACGGTGCTGTGCCTTCCATCCACCAATATGTCGGCCTTGCACCCCTTTCGCACCGCGACGATGATTTTCTTAAGGGTCTGGCTTCCCGCTCCGTCATGCTTTGAGTACGTCGCAAACAGGTCTGCGATGCTTATACCGTTGATGCTGACGATTTCCATTCTTCCTTCCTTGGGCAGATCTTTGTCCGCCACGTGTGGAGCTGTGTCGTGATTCACGGGAATGTAGAGCTTCCCGTCTATCACGTTGACGAAAGGGTAAATGAACGCCATCGCCGTCCAGAACTCGAACGAGTCGTCCTGACCCACCGTTTTGCAGATGGTCTTGTTTAAGCCATCAACGAGAAGTCGCGGACCGAGGAGCACAGCTCCGCACACGCCGTAGGGCATCGGATGGCTGGTCACGAATACAGGGAGGTTGTCCAACATGGCCGGGAGGCCGGCCGGATGAGGGATGACTTCTATCTTAACCTTGCCAATCCCGCGATCAAATATTCGCATGGGTGTTACGATGCCGGAGTCAACGAAGTCCTTTTCTTTCGCCGGATTCTCTGGGAGAAGCATGGTGTTCATCCCTGTATCGATGCAGAGATCGCCTCCGTAGCCGCTTGGGATGAATAACCGATTATCGCCTTGCGGACCTGCGACGCCTTCCGAAATCGCGCCGAGGCCTCTCGATGTGACCCATTGCATTGCAACGTCTCGGTTCGCACCCGCCGGCCATACGAGGAACTGGCCCTTTTCGTAGTCGATGCCGAAGATCAACTTCGATAAGACATCCATTCCAAGATATCCGTCAGGTTTGAGGGCAAGTTTGTCTTCGGCCTTTGTCAGGATCGAAAGACTTGCGACCGGTACAGTCACGGGGCCGATTGTGAAAGAAGCGTGCTTGTCACTCCGTGCTATCGCTCTGAGAGCCGTGCGACTGATGTACGAATCCGTGTTGCCAGTGTCAACTAAAAAGTTATATGGCTTTGAGTCAATTTGAATGGTGACGAAGCAATAGCCTGTTTCAAGATCGCAGGGTATCTCGATAGGTGACCTCGGGATCGGGCTGGCGGCTTGGGATGTTGCGTGAAGCGCGAGGATTAAAGAGGCTGCAATCACGAGCATACGTCCGTAAGTATGCGACAGGTTTCTGAGATCACGGCTCTCAATCAATGGAGTCGAGCCAAAGTCATTCCGGGGCTTTGAATGGGATTAGCTTTAGCGACGACTTCTTATCCTGTGAGGACGGGTTCGCCACTTTAATTTGATCGACAACGGTGTCGACCCCAACTGTGTTTGTCGCAACGTCCAAGATGGCCCTCTTCGTGGCCATCGTGTCTACCGTCCCACTGATCGTGACGACGGGGCCAGTTGCCGAGATGTGGAGCGCTTTTGTGTCGACGCCTTTTCTTAGGGCGAGGGCTGCTTCTACTTTGCCGGCGACGGTGGCGTTAGTGGCGGCTCGGGATGCGGTCTTGCCGAGTTGGGTGGCGTCCTTGGCAAGGTCCGTGCGGTCCTGTGGGTTGCAGCCGGCTAGAACCGCAAGGCTAACGGCGAGGAATAGAACGGTTCTCATGTTGGGGATTTTGGCAGGTTAGCGCTTCGCGCGATTCAAGATTCAGGATTCAGGATTCAGGATGAAAGATGTCAGAAACAAGTGAAGGCACTCCGAAAACAGGGTTGCTTGCGCCGAAGCTCACTTTTCCCGAATCCCGAAATCCTGGATCTTGAATCTTGAATCTTGCATCTTAAATCGCGCGAAAGCGCCTCAGCCCTTGTGAAACTCCCCGTCCATGAACTTGATCCACTGGTCGCCTTGCTCCATTTCTAACAGGTAGTCGACTTCTGCGCCGTTCTTCCACCAGGTGGTGCGCATGACGGAGGGCTGCTGTCCGCCGGGTTCCGCTGCGACCGGGTCACTGAGGAGGACGAGCTTGGTGCCGTCGAAGTTGCCGGTCATGTGGGAGACGACGGATGCGGTGCCGTCGAACCACCAGGCGGCGTAGCTCTTAGCGGCAGGATCATAGGTGAGCATGTGCATGCCGGCGATCTTCATGTCTGGCATGCCTTGCATCTTCATTTCATAGCTGATCATCGTGTGGATGTATCGATCATTCAAAGCCCTTTCCGCCTTGATCGTGCAGGGGGCCGGAGATTTCTGTCCGTTGAAGTAGAAGTTGGCGGTGCCCTTGAAGTTGCCGATGAGAAAGTCGACGGCCTTCATCTCTGGCGGCGGCGTCGTATCGGGCATGCCTTGCGCATGGGCAAATCCGGCGATCGATGCAAAGAGCACAGTAGCTGCAATAAATCCTCTCATGGGTCCCCCCGCCGCTCCTGTTGCGGCTGTAGTGAAACTATATCTCGGCGGAGTGGTGTCGGGTGTTGGGTATTGGGTGTTAGGACCGGAACGAGGCGAGTCGCTCGCTAAGGCTCCGGGCCCAACACCCAACCCCTAAACCCAATACCCAATACCCAATACCCAAAGGTATAATCCCGCCTCCCGAGCTGCCCGCTCGTCTAATGGCAGGACGGCAGGTTCTGGCCCTGTTGATCGAGGTTCGAATCCTTGGCGGGCAGCCAATGTTCAAGTTCTAAGCCAGTCGAACCCCTGACCGCAGACTCCGCCGGAACGAAGAGGGACCTTCACTGTCTGTGGAAATGCCCAGTTGGCGAGATCCGTTAATTCTCTATTGAGGATCTATGCGATCGCGTAGTAAATCCATTATATCGTTGAGTCAGCTATGAAAAGTGCGAAAAATCTATGCTTTCCCATAGAAAATGGTCCACTTAGACTAACTAAATCAGCAAAATAGGCTATAACCTATGCAATCGCATAGAAAATGACGGATCTAACCTTTTCGAATGAACTGGCGAAGCAAGTCCGCTTTCGCCGAAAGCAGCTCCAATTGAGTCAGGAGCAAGTGGCGCAACTTGCCGGGTGCGGTCCCGTTTTTATCATTGACCTAGAGCGAGGTAAGCCGAGCTTGCGCTTGGACAAGGTTCTCTCGGTGCTCAATATCTTGGGCCTGAGTCTCTCTATAGTCAGCCGACCGCCCGGCCAGGGTCGACCCGAATGACTTGGGAAGGCGACGTTTATCAGGGAGATCGGCTCGCAGCACGAATCGAGCGCACGAAACTCGGTTCACGAATGGTTTTCGACCCCGAGTTCTTGGCAAACCCGCCAAGCTTTCCCGGCTTCCTCGGCGCGCGCCTTCCGTATTCGTATCAGCCGATCGAACAAGTTGGCGACAACCTCCATCCATTCTTTTCGAATTTGCTGCCCGAGGGAACCCGGTTGCAGATGTTGTTTGATCAAAACAAGATCGCAAAGGATGACTTCTTGGGCATGTTGCTTAAGGTTGGCTGGGACACGATCGGCGACGTTGCGGTTCTGCCCCATGGTGAGAACCCGGTGAGGCATCGAGCGGCCATACCTACACGAGATCTCTCCGAGATCAGCTTTTGGGACGCATTCCGGACAGGCGCCGGCCGTAATCCTGACGCCGCCATCCCAGGTGTCCAGGCCAAGATTTCTGCTGCGACGATAGCTTTTCCAGTGCGCGGGCTCGGAACTTCTGCCGGAATTCTCAAGCTCAATCCGGATACCTATCCGCTGGTCGTGCAAAACGAACACGTATTCCTCAACCTTGCGAGGCGCTGCGGGCTACAAGCAGCAAAGGCCAGGATTGTCAAGGATAGGGAAGGCGAGCTTGGATTGTGGGTGGATCGATTCGACCGCATCCGCCTCAACAAAGTGGTGACTAAGCTGCATCAGGAAGATATCTGTCAACTCACACAAACGACGCCGGCAAACAAGTACCACATCACCTTACGCGAAGTCGTCGACGTCATCAGAGAGGTGTGCACCGCGCCGATCGTGGAGATCCAAAGGTTGCTGCTTCTATACGCCTTCTCCTACCTGACCGGGAACGCGGACTTGCACGCCAAGAACGTCAGCATTCTTTGGAGCAATGGCTCCGCAAGGCTTTCGCCCGCGTATGATGTTCCCAGTTCGCTTCCCTATGATCTCCAGCCAAATATGGCGATGAAGATGGACGGCAAAGACCTGAATTTCAAGGCTGCCGATTTCGAGCGATTCTTTACACGCTTTGAATTGCCCTCGAGCGTTGCAAAAGCAACTCTCAATAGGCTCTGTGAGAAGCTCATGGTCAACCTGTCTGCACTTGACGATATCGGGTTCGATGAGAAGCAGACTGCGGCCATGAAAGCAGAGATCGCAAACCGTTGCTCGGCACTGTCTTCCTAGGCGTCTTGGCCCACGCGGTCCACACAGTAGCCGCTCCTATCGAAGAAATCCTTGATCTCCGGGCGCTGCATCTCCTAATGATGCTCTAATCGCAATTGAGCTAAATTCAAGGAGCCCAATGAAGCCCATTCTTCTTCTCGTTCTCTTCGCCTGCCTCGCTCTTGCCTCGCCTCAATCGCATACGTTTACGGCGACGGGCGACCACTTCTTGCTGGATGGGAAACCGTTCCAGATCCGGTCGGGCGAGATGCATTTTTCCCGCGTGCCTCGGCCGTATTGGCGAGACCGGCTGCGGAAGATGAAGGCTATGGGGCTGAATACGGTGGCAACTTACATGTTTTGGAACGTGCTCGAGCCTGAACCGGGGCAGTTTGCGTTCACGGGCAACAACGACGCCGCTGCCTTTATGCGGGCGGCAAAGGCGGAGGGGATGTATGTGTTGCTCCGGCCCGGCCCGTACGCTTGCGCCGAGTGGGAGTGGGGTGGGTATCCGTATTGGCTGGCCAATATTCCCGACCTTAAAGTCCGCAGCCGAGATCCTCGGTTTTTGGAGGCTTGCGGGCGGTATCTGAAGGAGGTTGCGGCGCAGTTGACTCCTTACCAGGTCTCGAAAGGCGGTCCAATTTTGATGGCTCAGGTGGAGAACGAATACGGCTCTTACGGGAGCGACAAGGAGTATTTGGGCTTCATTCGAGACACTCTGAAAGGGGCCGGCTTTAACGTGCCCCTTTACACGGTGGACGGGCCAAGCGACTCCATGCTCTCAGGCGGCACTTTGCCCGATGTGTTTGCGGGAGTGAACTTGGGCGGAGACCCAGAGGATGGGTTTAAGCAGCTTGCGAAGTACAAGCAGAACCAGCCTCAGTTTTGCGGCGAGTTCTATCCCGGCTGGTTCGACCAGTGGGGACAAGGACATAGCCAGGTGCCGCTGCCGGATGGCCTCAAGGATTTCGAGTGGATGATGTCGCGCGGCGTTTCTTTCAACCTTTATATGGTGCACGGGGGCTGGACGCCCGGGTTTATGAACGGAGCAAACGTGGACGGGGGGGACTACCATCCGCAGACGAACAGCTACTACGACGACACTTGCATCGACGACGCAGGGCGGCCGACCGCTAAGTTTTCAGCCTATCGGGATCTGATCAAGAAGTATTTACCGGCCGGCGAGGTCTTGCCGGCGATTCCTGAGGCGCAGTCCGTGATCACGATTCCCGCCGTGAGATTCACGGAGTGCGCGTCCCTCATGCAGAACTTGCCCAAGCCGGTCCTGTCAGAGCGGCCGATGACCTTCGAGCAGCTCCATTCACCCTACGGCTTTGTGCTCTACCACGCGGCGGTGCAACCTAGCGCGGGGCAATTGGAGTTAAAGAATCTGCAGGATCGGGCGATGGTTCTTGATTCAGGCAAGGAGATGGATCGCAGGTTGCATCAGTCGACGACCGACCTGACGTTGAGCAACCCCTCGGTCGACATTCTCGTCGAGAACCTTGGGCGCGTGAATTACGGTAAGGAGATCCTTACCGAGCGGAAGGGGATTTCGGGCGGCGTGACGTGGCAGGGGTCGGAGGTTAGGGGGCCGAACAAGTGGGCTAATTACCGTCTGCCCATGGACAATTTAAAGGGCCTCCGGTTCTCGGGTGACATGCGGCCCGGTCCCGCCTTTTACCGAGCGAACTTCGATCTGGCGCAGACGGGCGACACGTTCTTGGACATGCGGAATTGGAATAAGGGTGTGGTTTGGGTGAACGGACACAACTTGGGCCGCTACTGGAAGATCGGTGCGCAGCAGGCCACTTACGTGCCTGGATGCTGGCTGAAGAAAGGGCGGAACGAGGTTGTGGTCTTTGAGCTCTATGATGTGGCGAATAGGAGCGTGACGGGTGTCCAGAATCCGATTTGGGAAGATCACAAATCCTAGTTCCCGGGTGTAAGATCGCAACATGGAAACCGCGATTCAGTCGTACATGCTCAAGCAGCCGATCCCGGTGATCCAAGTGACCAACCTGGAGCGGTCGCTGCAGTTCTATGTGGACAACTTTGGCTTCGAGAACCCTCGACCCTATTAAGAAGGCTATGGTGCGGTGGAGCGCAACGGGATGTACCTGCACTTCATGGTGAAGGAAACGGTGAATGCCACCATGGTTTACAACTATGTCGAGCGTGTGGATGCCATTCACGACTTTGTGAAGGCGCATGGAGCGACGATCGTTGAGCCGCTGAAGGAGCAGCCTTACGGGATGCGGGATTTTACGGCCCTCGATCCGGACGGGAATTTCATCTTGTTTTCGCAGGCAATTAGCTAACTGTGATCCGGCCGGGGAGGGGCACGCTCCGTCGTGAC
>JANYLD010000074.1 GCA_025363835.1 Armatimonadota bacterium | reverse complement strand
AAAAGCGGCGCTAAAGCACCGCACTCCAAAACGGAGGCTCCCGTGGGCGTACAATCTTGGGCTCATGCGGATACTTGACCAGGTTTATTCTTCTCCTTCGGGGGTGCCTTTGCGATTCGACCTATTGGCGCCGGAGAGTTCCGAGGCGCTGCCGCTTGTGATTTGCGTTCATGGAGGCGGGTGGATTTCGGGCGACAAGGAGGATATGCATGAGATCGTGTCCTTGCTGGCTGCAAACGGCTACGCGGCAGCAGCTCCCGCTTACCGATTGGCTCCGCTGTATCCGTTTCCTTGCGCGGTTCAAGATGTGATGGCGTTTGTTCGTTATGCGCGTGCAAATGCGACGGAGTTGAACATTGACCCTTCTCGGATCGCATCGTTGGGAAATAGCGCCGGCGGGCACTTGGCTTCGATGCTGGGTGTCCTTGACCGGATGCCGGATGAGGCGGAGGACGTGCCCTCTGCGCGAGTTCAGGCGGTGGTGGATCTCTGTGGGATTTCAGACGTCGACGACCCGCGCGTCCAGGAGAATCCGATCGCATGGTCTTTTCTCGAGCGCCTGATGGAAGTGCCGCATGAAGGGAACGAGGACAAGTACCGCTTGGCCAGCCCGGTCTCCCATGTAGATGCACACACAGCGCCCTTCTTGATCATTCATGGCGAGGCTGACGACATTGTGCCGATTGAGCAGTCGGAACGCATGGCGGCAGCACTTAGGGGTCATCAGGTGGCAGTTGAGTTCATTAGCCTGCCCGATGAAGGGCACGGATTTAGCCCGCAGGCTTGGCCGTTGCTTGTGCAATCGGCACTCAGTTTCCTTGCCAAGACCCTGCGCCCATTAACTGCCGATCGGGTGGGCTAGTGAGATTTCGTTCTTCAACGGTAAAGGCTTCCCAATTCGGCGGGGTCGATCTCCCGATAGGTCGTATGAGATGAGTTCATCAGGGCCAAAGCCGGTTCGGCTCTGCGTGTGTCCCCAAGCGTAGAGCGTTTGCTGCTTGTCTGATTCGACGCACGTTGCGTAGAACTCCTCCGGGAGCGGCACGACCCTGGTCGGCTCGTCCGCAAACTTCCCGTCTTTTGTCAAGGAGAAGATGAGAATCTTGAATCCGGCGACAATGAGGCCGTATTTGGGCGAATAGTTGACGATCGGAACGTTCATCTGTGGCAAGTCCTTGACTCCCAAGACCGTCAGCTTCCCTTCCTGCTGCAGCCCATAACCAATGACCCGTTGGGCAGCGACGTAAACGGTGGCCGCCGGTCCGCAAACCACACTGGCGTAGCCGTCTTCCTCGGGCATGTTGTAGTCGACTAAGTTCTTGATCGCTCCATCGCTATCGAGCTTGACAAAGTCAAGATTCGTCCAACTCTTGTCGGTGTCCAGGTGGTCGGAGACGGCGAGAAACATGCTTTTGCCGTTTCGGGCGATCGCTGGTGTCACATTCGCAGTCGACTCAGATCCAAGGGCCAAAGACCCGATCTTTTCTGGCGGCCGTCGATTAGGCAGGTGGTAAGTGAGAATACGACGCCGACACACCACATAGAGGCTGGAGTTGCCAGGGTTTGCATAGACGGAAACGGCATAGCCGTCGGTGGGAAACGGCCCTCGAATGGCTTTGACTCTGCCCATTGCATCGACCGGAACAATGAACAGACTCGTGCCCCTTCCAGCTTCAAGCAAGATCATCTCATGCCGAGACTCGTCCCAAGTGGCAGACCTCAGTCGATAGGGGCTAAGCCGAAGCTTGGATGTGCTAACGACATGTAGACCGGATTTGCGATCAAGCCTATAAAAGGTTGCTGTCTGTGAAGAATCAAGGAGTAGCAAACCTCCTTTGTGAGGCTTCGATGCCGGAGAATTGCGGGCCATGGGATGAGCAACAGCAATAAGTAAGAGCGGCAGCATCACCTTTAGAACGGATCAGACCCCGTCGCGCACCGTCATAATCTCAAACATTCTGGAGACGCCCTTGCAAATCGTTGACCTCCGTTCTGACACGGTCACTCGGCCCACCGAGGCGATGTATGAGGCGATGCGGGCCGCGGCCTTGGGGGACGACGTTTATGGGGATGACCCTACGGTTAACGAGCTTGAGGCTTTAGCGGCCAAGACGGTTGGAAAGGAAGCTGCTCTTTTCGTTCCGAGCGGGACGATGGGAAATCAGATTGCGATTGCTTGCCATACCAAGCCAGGCGACGCCATTATCGTCGAGGAAGACGCCCATGTCATCTACTACGAATTGGGCGGACCCGCGATGCACGCGCAAGTGGTCACTTGGACCCTGCCTTCGCACCTGGGAACGATGGATCCTAACTTGGTCGAAGGGCACATATTGAAACGCGATCTGCACAAACCGGGCACTTCCCTGCTTTGTGTCGAGAACACACACAACCGGGCCGGCGGCACGATCATTCCAATGTCGGCTCTGGCGGCCTATCGAGAGTTGGCCGACCGGCATCAAATGAAGGTGCACATGGACGGAGCGCGCAGCTTTCATGCGGCCGTTGCCCTCGGAGTTCCTATCTCGGAGATCGCGAAGACCTGCGACAGCGTTTGCTTTTGTCTGAGCAAGGGGCTTCGCTCTCCGGTGGGCTCTGTTCTATGCGGCAGGTCCGACTTCATTGATGACGCCCGGATTTGGCGGAAGCGCATGGGCGGCGGGATGCGGCAGGCGGGGATTTTGGCGGCGTGCGGGATTGTCAGCTTGACTCAATATGTCGACCGGCTTGCCGACGACCACCGGCGTGCCAGGGCGATGGCGGAGCGGCTTTCGCATATTCCAGGGTTGGAAATCAGGCGGGACACGGTGCAGACCAATATCTTGCTCATTTGG
>JANYLD010000062.1 GCA_025363835.1 Armatimonadota bacterium | reverse complement strand
GAAAGCTATGGGCCATCCAGGCCTCCTGGGGATGAGAAAAGCCGAGAACTGAAGGTCGATCCCTCGGAATAAGGTGCTTTGGAAGTTGCGATGAAATGATGGTCGTGAGGACAGTGATGAGGAGGGGAATCCCAAAGCGTCGGGTTCTCGGGAAGAAGATGAGGAGAATCGCAAAGATGCCCTCTACTTCGCCCAGCCCCAAATAGCTGAATACGAGGAAGATCGGATCCAGGATTGGACTGTGCCAACCGACGTGGATGGCGCGAAACCAATCCATATCGAATCGGTAAAGCGGCATCACGCCTTAATAATGGCAGGACCTTCAGGTTTCAAGCCGGCAGTCGCCTTGTGCCATGAGCGGTCTGCGTATTCGCCCCCATCCCGCCTGCGCGGTACTTCCCCACAGGCGGGGGTGGACTTTTAGGCAAGCTGGCGGACACGTCGCGTCAAGTAGTTGGCAAGCAGAACCAAGGGGATCCATACCGGGCAGAAGACTACGAGGTAGATCAGGGCTTCTGTTAACTTCCTGCCCGCCGCAGCCAAGCCGCTCCAAGCCACGGTCCAAGTTCCCCCGAGCCAATCGTCGTGCCCGGAGACCGAACTGATCGCGGGACCTTTTGGCCCTTTCTGAGTGAAGGTGACGTTGATCGTCGACATCGCAGCTTGGTTCTTCAGAGACTTCGATTGGGCGGCCATGCTCTCGATATCTTGCCGCACGCTGTCCAGCCGATCTCTAACCGAGAGGACGTCATCCACATGTTTGGCTTTGGCAAGGATGTCGACGTAAGCCTGCTCCTCAGTCCGCATCACTTTCAGCCGAGCGTCTGTGTCCACGATTTGGGAGGTCACGTCTTGGCCGTTGGTGGACTCGTGGGAGACCTTCCCAAGACCGCGCAAACGGTTCATTGCGGAGTCAAAACTGGTTACTGGAATGCGGATCGTCAGCGATCCGATCACGTCGGACTTTTCTTCGCCGGAGACATTGCTGCTTTCCACAAAGCCGCCCGTCGATTTAGCGATGGTTGATGCTCGGTCAACAGCTTCTTTGGCTGCGGTCACCATGAGAGTTAGCTCGCCGGTCTTAACGATGTCCTGAACGTGTAACCCGGGCGTGCCAGTTGCTGCGGCGCTTGAGTCCATGGTGACACCCTGACTAGTGGAAAACCGCGGATTGGATCGAGCGAAAAGGCCCTTTGAAGGGCCCCCGCCCGGTCGGTTCGACTCCTCGTCGGGAGTGACGTCCTTATCCTGAGCGAAATGGCTTTCCCCAGCCACCTGACGCTGGCTCTTTGGTGCGATTCCAGCTGTCGTGGCCGCGGCTGCCGCTGGCGTCGGCAAAGCCGTTCTCTTAACCAATGGCATGGGCGTTTCGTCTTCATATGACACAGATTGGGGACCAGAGCGGCCAATTACGACTAAAGCCGCGACGCAAGCTGCCGCTATCCCAATCGCGGGCAGAAATCTGAAGAAATGCGGCCGGGCCACCGGGCGCCGGGTCGCCAAAGCCGTCAAAGTCTTATCCATCCCAGCGACAGGAGGGCTCACGGTCGCTTCGCGCAGAGTCGATGAAATGCGCCCCATCTCGTCAAATTCGCGCCGCAGACCGGCATCTCGAGACAGGGCGTCTTGCACCTGCCGAGCTTGATCCGCCGGCAATTGACCGTCCATAAATGCTTTCAGATTTTCTCGCACATCCATCATGCCTTCACCTCGGCGGGGAACAGCGCCCGCCGCAGAATCACAAACGCGTAATGCAACCTTGACTTCACAGTCCCCGGCGGCACCCCCAAAACGACAGCAGCCTCTTCGTAGGTCAGTCCGTCCAATTCGATAAGAATCACCGCGTCGCGGTGCTCCTGGCTCAATTTCGCCATCGCATCCGTAAGAGCCTGCCTGTCCACCCAGGACGACTCCGGGTTGGTCGACGGGTCATCTCGCAACTCCAGGGTCGGCGGATCTAGCTTGTGCTTCCGGACCACACGGCGGCACTCGTTGTGGGCGATGCCGAGGAGCCATGTCTTCAGAGGCGCGTCACCGCGGTATTTACCAATAACACGCTGCGCGGTCAAGAAGGTCTCTTGAGCAGCGTCCGCCGCAGAATCGGCTCCAATGCGCCGCGCACAAAATCGGAACACGAGGTCGTAATGACCGCGCGCGATCTCCGTAATGTCCAGCGGTTCCTTGGCCACGCTCTTCTCCTGAACAGCTTGTATCATCAAGTTTTGGTAATGAGTGCCAAGCCAGGTGCTAATCGTTCAGCTTTAGTTTAGTGTGAAGGACGGTGGATGGTGGGTGGTGTGCGGAGCCTTAGGTGTCAACTCCTTTCTGCATCCCACATCGGACTTTTCACTTCATCACTTCATCACTTCATCATCCCCACCCAGCGCGGGTACCCTCAGAGGTACCGGTGTCCAGCTACTCCATCGAGATCGTGCCGTATGACCCGCGCTGGCCGGCAGCTTACGAGCAAGAGTTAAAACGACTCAACAAAGCCATAGGCTCCCACGTGCTGCGATTTGAACATATGGGGAGCACTGCTGTAACAGGTTTGGCCGCAAAACCGATCGTTGACATCAGTGCTGCAGTGAAGAGCCTCGGCGACGTTCCCGCTCTGTTTGCGGACTTGGAGGCAGTCGGCTATAGGCCAATCGAGCAATCCTCGCCAGACCGCTATGATCTCTGGAGACAGACGTCCAATGCTCCTCCAACTCACATACTGCACTTTATGGAACTCGAGTCGGACGCCTGGATGCGGCCTCTGATCTTCCGAAATGCACTCCGAGCAGACCCTGAACTCCGTGCTCGCTATATGCAGCTCAAGGAACAGCTTGCGAGCTCGTTTGCATCCGACATCAAGAGCTACGGCCAGGGCAAAACCGACTTCGTGAATCAGGTCCTCGACTCAATACTTTGAACAAAAGGCTGACGGCGGCTCCGCGTGGCGTTCTTTGTCGCAATATTTCGGCTTGAAGGATTATGGGATCAGTGATAGGATTGTTGGGATGAAGTCCGCCACTGAGTACTTGATCTTCGAGTCTCAGAAGCGAGAGGAGTTCGTCTGCATTACTGAAGATGTCGCAGATGTGGTCGCCAAGTCGACGATTCAAGAAGGATTCTGCCTGGTGTCGGCAATGCACATCACCGCTGCTGTTTATGTCAACGACCTCGAATACGGTCTGATCGAAGACATCAAGGAGTGGCTGAGCAATGTCGCTCCGGACCGAGACTACAGGCATCACCGAACGGGCGAAGACAACGGATCTGCCCACCTGAAGAATCTGATTCTTCATCATCAGGTGATCCTGCCGATCACGGCCGGAAAGCTTGATTTGGGGCCTTGGCAGCAAGTGTTTTACGCAGAATTCGACGGACGAAGAAGGAAGCGAGTGGTGGTAAAAGCAATTGGCGAATAAAACTGCCGACATCGCAATCGTGGGCGGGGGCGTCATTGGCTGGAGCTGCGCTTGGCACCTTTTGCGGCGCGAGCCTGCTCTTCACATCGTAGTCATCGATCCGGATCAAAGCCGCTCCATCTCATTGCGAGGCGCGGGGGGTTTCCGCGCGCAATTTGCCAGCCGTCTCAATATTCAGATATCTCTCGCCTCCATCAACGAGTTTAAGAGGTTCCCTGAAACAGTCGGCGCCGACATCAAGTTTCGCCAACACGGCTACCTCCTCTACACGGCCGATGTCGATCGCGCGGAAGACATGCAACACGTAGCCGATTTCCAAAGAGTCCATGGAGTCCCGGTCGACGAACTGTCGATATCAGAGTTGAAAAGGCGAGTGCCCTGCCTTAACACAAGCGACCTGATTTACGCTCAAATCGGACCGACCAGCGGGTACCTGGATGGTCCAGGCGTGGTGCGCGGGTACCGAACGGCTTCAATCAAGGGCGGCGCTGACGAGATGCAGGCAAAAGCGAGCTCGGTTTGCGCAACAGGTGTTGAAACGGATCAAGGACATGTTTCTGCAAAGCACGTCATCGTGGCCACGGGTCACTGGTCTGCCAACTTGGGGCTCCAATTGGCGGTGCACCCAGAGAAACATCAACTTTGCTTCGCCCTCCCCGCCGAAGTGGACCCAAAGTGGCCCTTCGTCATCGACGCGGACACGACATACCATTTCCGCCCCTACGGCGATGGAATTCTGGTTTGTTACAACGACCCGGAACTGTCCCAACAAAAGTTCAAAGTAGATGACACTCCGGAATTCAGCCTCCCCGCCATCGAAAGAATGTTCAAGATTGCCGACCACCGGACTCCAGGTTTCGTGAACAGGCAGAACTGCAGCCCAGGCCGAGCCGGGTTCTACGGAATCACCCCGGACCGCCATCCGATCATTGGCAAGGTCGACGAAATCGTTATCGCGACCGGCTTTGGCGGCCACGGCGTGATGCACTCCCCCGCCGCCGGCCTCCTCGTCGCAGAAATTATTCTCGACGGTAAAGCCACCACCGTTGACATCTCCGCCCTCGGCCCCGACAGGTTCCGAAAAGGCAAGCTGATCCAAGAGTCGATGGTGTTCTAAATCAAAGGAGGAAGGCGGAAGGATGAAGGACGAGCTGAAAGGATGAAGGATGAGGGATGAAGGATGAATCCGGAATCATACTCCTCGTGTACTAGCCTTCATCATTCATCATTCATCATTCATCCTTCATCCTTTCAGCTCGTCCTTCCCTTCGCCTTCCAAAAAGCTATTCTAAAGCTCATGACTCCCCAAGCCGTTAAAGACTATTTTCGAAAACAGATCGCGGACGCCCAGAACGATTACGTGAAGGATTTGGATGCCCTCAGCGACGAGCAGTTGGCCTCCGCGCCTGGAGGCTCTGCACGAACACCGTACGACTTTACATTTGAACTGGTCTACGTTAATCGCCGCATTGCACAGCGGCTACGTGGTGAAACGCCTGCTCCTGCAAGCGAAGATGGCGGCTGGATGAAAGCACCCGAAAACTTCCAAAGCAAGGAAGCGGCCAAGAAAGAATTCTCCGAAACGATGGACGAGATTCTCCAGGCTTGGGACAAAGTGAGCCCTGGGGACCTCCAAACGCCCATCAAGCTCCCCAATGGCAGCGAAACGTGCGCAATCGATATGGCCGCATTAGCCGCTCGGCACACGTTCTACCACGACGCCCAATTGAATTATCTCCAGGCGATGCACGGAGACGAAAAAGTCCACTGGAACTAGGATTTCAGAGGAACAGCCGCGTGAACGCCGGCTCGCAGGGCTTCTGCG
>JANYLD010000042.1 GCA_025363835.1 Armatimonadota bacterium | reverse complement strand
GAAAGCTGTAGACCGGTGAATAATGCTCAAAATTTTATTGAGACATATAAACGATTCGGGTTCCTTGTGACGTCCAAGGGGATTAGGATCGGGAGGGGCGAAGGGCTCGTGCAATGCGGTTGGTGATGGGCGCGCCCGGTTGCAATTAGGGGAGCAACGGACTTAAGTCGCGGGGTAGAGTTCTCTCTCGCTACTCGTTGAATCGCCCTTTGGCTCTTTTTAGGCGATTCCACTCTGTTTAGTGTGAAGAAGAAATGGCGGATAAGGTCAAACCGGGCGCAAAACCGGAATATTTTTGGAATACGTTTCTCAACAAGCGGCGTGCCGCGAAGGCGAACAGACGGGAAAGTTCGATTCCAAAGGCTCCGATGTCTGCGGAGGATAAGCGGAACCTGATCATCGCCGGCGTTATCGTGTTTGCGATCCCAATCGTGTTCATGATTTTGCACACCCTGAGCAACAAGCCACCACCTAAGGTTCCTGGTGCTCCGCCGACTGCGGATTCTGGCAAGTAGGCGAGTCTCTATGTTCAATCGGCAGTAGTATGGGGTTATGCCCTTCGAGCCGCTCCACACCGATGAAAAGGTCGAGGGCAAGAGCGTGCGCGAGAGGAACATGGACGATCTCATGCTCTCGGGATGCTCGGGCTTTGTCGGTTGCTCCTTTGGGACATTTCTTCTCGGAATGTGGCCCTTCTTGGTGTTCGGGAGTTCTCAGAGTGGCAACTTGGTTTTGGCTTTCCCCGTGGGCTTGATCCCCTCCCTTGCCTTTGGGATCTATGTGAGCCGTAAGCTTGGATTGGCGGCCGCTTGCGGATTCGTGGGAGGGGCTATGGCCCTCGGGATATTTATGCACCTGATCGCCAATCAGATCATCACAGCCATCTTTCTTCAAGGCGGTAAGCAGACGTTGCCGCCGCTTCTCGTTATCTACTTAATTCCGGCTGCTTGGGTGCTTGTAGCTCTTGCCATCGCCTACGTAATTCTCCCTAAATCCGAACTCCGCGACCATTTCTCGAAGAAAAAGCCCTAATGATTACTGGGTGAGCAAACCGATGCTTTGTAACAGACACGCGGCGGAGGACCAATTTTGGCACTGGCAACCATGTTACAAGACGACTTTTCATTCCCGGCTCACGGCACATCACCTCTACAGATCGTAGTCATGCTTTATGACAACGCCTTGAGGAGCATGAAGGACGGCAGAACTGCCATCAAAGCAGGCGACGCCGGGCGCAAAGAACTCTTTATCGATCGCTCCGAGCAGATCATCACCGCACTCATGAATTGCCTCGATACGAAAGGGGAGATGGCTCTCGATCTTAGATCCCTCTACTGCTACGTGTTAAACGAGCTTGCCGAAGCTCGCGAGGACTCCTCCACCCACCGCCTGGAGCGATGCGAACTGGTCATGAAGGACCTGCGTAAGGCCTGGCTGGAACTTGAGGCCTGCCTGCTTCCCGATTCTGGTTTTGGCTCGGCGATGGCGGCTTGATTGTAAATCGTAAGTCGTAAATCGTAAATCGACGGAGGGGGATAGTGTCAATTGGAAATTCGCCCTCGAGAATTCCGGGCGATTTACGATTTACGATTTACGATTTACGGGCAAAGCCCAACAAAGTACACTGGTCAACATGCTAAGCCAGGAACAGCATGAAGCGCTGTCTAAGTCTCGGGGGAGACTGGACGCTATCGGAGGTCATCTTTGACCTGGATTCACTCCAACACCAAATAAAGGAGCTTGAAGAGCGCTCCTCCGACCCCAATCTGTGGGACGATCCGGACTCGGCCAACAAGGTCTTCAAGAAGCTAACACGGCTTAAGAACATCCTGGCCCCCTTTGCTGTACTCGACAAGACCCAACGGGACATCGAGGAGCTTTACGAGATGCTCCACGACGATCCGTCCCCAGACATGGAGAAAGAGGCCGACCAGATGGCCATCAACTTCATCAAGGATTTGGACGCTTACGAACTTAAAACCCTGTTGAGTGGAGAGCACGATGGTCGGAACGCCATCGTAGAATTGAGCGCGGGCGCCGGTGGCTCTGAGGCTTGCGACTGGGCATCGATGCTTTTCCGTTTGTACCAGCGGTGGGCTGAAGAGCATGACTATAAAACGGAGATACTGAGTGAAACGCCGGGTGATGTCACTGGTTTCCGAAATGTTTCCTTTTCGGTCATCGGTGAGAATGCTTACGGGTATTTGAAATCCGAGAACGGAGTTCATCGACTGGTGCGGATTTCTCCCTTTGACGCGGCCTCTCGCCGGCACACCTCCTTCGTGAAATTAGAAGTGATGCCTGAGATTGAGGAAGCGGAAATCCACATCAACCCGGATGACCTGAAAGTGGAGACGCTACGGGCAGGTGGCGCAGGCGGGCAACACGTCAACAAGACCGAAAGCGCGGTCCGAATCACCCACCTCCCGACCGGCATCGTAGTCAACTGCCAGAACGAGCGGAGCCAACACAAGAATCGCGCGAGCGCGATGACCGTTTTGGCTGCTCGCCTTGCCGAGGTTGAACGTGTGCGAAGCGGCGCTGAAAAGGACTCGTTTAAGGTAGCCGGCCCGGCTGAGTGGGGCCGCCAGATTCGGTCTTATGTATTCCAGCCTTACACGATGGTGAAGGACCACCGCACCGGCTATGAGACGGGAAACGTGACGGGCGTGATGGACGGTGGCATTGATGGGTTTATCGAGGCTTATCTCAAGCAGAAGCCCGACGCGGATGCGTATGTGGAGTAGGGCTGAGGGCTGAGGGCTGAGGGCTGAGGGCTGAGGGCTGAGGGCTGAGGGCTGAGGGCTGAGGGCTGAGGGCTGAGGGCTGAGTTCCTAAGAAGTGAACTTCATCCTTCATCCTTGCATCCTTCATCCTTCAAAAAAGTCCCGCCCGCCTCGTCGTTCGGAGAAAAAGTGTCGTCTATTAACGGCACACAAGGGTCCGATCGCTGAAACTCTCTCCCCTTTGAGGCGATCCGGGCCCGTTGTGCTTTTTGATGATGTGATGATGTGATGATGTGATCATGTGATTTCACTTGCGATGTTTGAAGGCGGGACATGGTCATGGAGAACAAGAGCCCGCTACACAACTAACATCATCACATCATCTTTGCGGCCCCTGGATCGAGGAGGGCTTAGTAGTCCACATTTGCCCCAAAGTCCGGCATTCTCCCAGCCTTAACGTCGCTGATCCAGCCGTCGATCGCGCCATCCCCTTTCCAAAAGCTGCGGCACTCGGCAAGGTATTGCAGGACCGCGTCCCGCTGGCCCTTTTTCAAAAGGTCTCGTGCCAAGGACATACTGGGGCCGAACGACGACAAAACCGGGGAGCCCCCATGTTTGCCGGCGGCAACCAAATACCTTTTGGCATCAGCTATCCGGCCTTGGGAAACCGCAACTCGTCCAAGCACGGTGTTGGCGTCCTGGATCTCATCTGCGTTGTCGTCGGCGTACTTCGGGATTCCGGCCATTAGCTCGTTCGCTTCAGAAATCGCCAATTTGATGTTTCCGGCCTCAAAGTCGTCTTTCGCCATCCGACCAAGAGAATAAAAGCGGGGCTCGCCAGCAGGGATCCTATGATCAACAATCGGCGCTACCGTTTTCCCCGCTCGACCAAGATCGCACATGGTCGTATAGTGCGTAAGCGAACCCTTGTCGAGGGGATCTCCCGTGATCGAAACGCTTCCGTAAGCCGAGGTGTAGTCGAAAAGAAATCGGTTCTTAAACGACCTGAAGCCTGCCTTAGAGAGACCCGGTTCGAGGAGGGCGGCTACTTGGGAAGGAGACATGTCGGGAACTTCATAGGTAGAGGTTACGAGTCCAGTGTCCCGATCAACCGCCCTCTTAACCAAGTGCGCTTTGGTACCGAGCGCTTTCGTTGCCGTTTCTATCGCGTGATTTGCTTGGATGGGCTTCAGGATGAAGAGCCCGCCGATTATCACAAGTGTCAGAGCGATGGCAATGATACGTGTGGTCACATCCTGATTGTAACAAGAAGAACATGATTCTTCCAAAGCGGCCTGCTTCGCAGGATCGCGCAACACCTACCCCTGATCCATCCGTTAAATAGAAGAAGCGGCATAATTCAAATGCCCATCCACCATGCTTGCACCACTTCTTCTTCTTAGCCTGGCCTCAGCGCCGGTTCTTGGTCCGACTTTGCCCGCGGGGGACAACTCACAGTTTGTGGGCGCCGTTCTCGCGGTCGAGGACAAGCTTAATGCGGGCGATTTTGGCGGGGCAAGCAAGGCAGCTCAACTGCTGCCCAAGTTCGATCTTGTGGTCCAATACGATGACTCCAAGGTGCCGCCAGAGCTCAAAGATGATTTCAAAGCCCAACGGGATGCGGCGCTCGAACTGTTTCGCGGAATTCTGAAAGCAAAGATTCGCATCGGCTCGGACCACCCTGATTTGAAGTTTTCGTTTGAGCCGGTGCTGGCCAACCCTCCCGGGAGCGGAATTCCCTCCGGAGCGGTTCTGTTCTGGTCCACCAAACCGGGTGACTCGCGACTGGAGACCGTGATTGGACTGAAGCGCGGTACCCCGGCGATGGCCATCAACCCGGTCAACGTGCGCAACGAGATCCAGCACGCGCTCGGCGCCTACTACGGTCTCGCGACCTCGCCTTTTCCAGGATCAGTCATGGGCCGGACGGACATTGACTATCAGACAGCGGCAAGGCCGATCGCCGCTGAGTTGCTTCTGTTCAATGAGACCCGAGAGGCCATCCTGTCGGTAAGAAAGGCCGTGCAGAACCACATTAAGCTGATCGCGACGCGGCCGAAAGTGTTCTTCCAGCCGAAGGCAATCGAGATGGGCTGGGCCGTCCAGGGCGACCCTGAAGGCTTTCAACTTCAGATCACGAACACGGGCAATGCCCCTCTGGCTATGAGATTCACTCCGGATTGCGGGTGCGTCTCCACCACAAGGACCCAAACGATCCAAGCCAACGATAGCTTTGTCCTTGATGGCCACTACGACACTCTAATGACGGTCGGCGAAATCCACCACACCTTGCTGGTGACGACGAACGACATCGACAATCCGGTCATCGAAGTACCGGTTCACATCAAGGTGCATCCCATCTACCGGTTTCTCGTCCCCGGTGGCGATGTTATTGACCTGCCTGAAAAGGGTAAAGACATCATAAGCTATATCGTTCTCGCCGAGGGCGCGAAAATCAAGCCAGGGCAGCCTGAGGTTGCGGGAGTTCCCGGCACCGCGACCATGGAACCTTGGGAGGGAGAATTGGCCGATCCGGACCTGAATGAGGCCGCCATGCCTCGCAAAGGCTATAAGGTGACGATTCATCTAAACGGCGATCTGCCTTCCCCGGGACGCGATCCGGTTACCGTTTACGTCCCCACGGATAACGCCAAATTCCCGACTCTCCAAGCTAACCTGTATGCGCAGCGCGGCATCGTCCTCCTCCCCTCCCAGCTCTTTATGGGTGAAATTGGAGCAGGAGTGCAGAAGTTCGATTTGATCGTGAGCGGCCCCGCCAAAACCTTCCACGTTAAGAAGGTCAGCAGCGAATGGCCGTATGTTTCATTCAGCTACTATCCAAATGCGGATGGCTCCCAATATCACATCCAGGCCACCTACGACGGCAAGTCTCCGAAGGGACCGGTTTTGGGAAGAGTTAGAGTGGATACAGACGATCCAAAGCAGCCGACGATCTACGCGGATATCGCTGCATCCGTCAAATGAAACTCTGGCCGATTGGACTTGCTGCCGCCGGGGCCGTCGCCGGACTTTGGTCTGGCCCTTCCACTCCTCAGATCGTCATTCTCTCCGGCGACACAAACGGCAACCTGGCGCCCTGCGGCTGTACTAAGCCGATGACGGGTGGAATCAAACGGCGGGTTGAAGCGGCCCACGAGCTATCTCTGCCTGGCCACACGACTTTGCTGGATAACGGCAACCTTGTCGACGGCAACTCCCGGCAAGACGAGTTGAAAGCACAGACAGCCGCCGAGATTCTTGGAAAAGCAGGCTGGAATGCGATCAACGTGGGACCGGCCGACGCGAGATTGGGTCTCGGAATGCTGCTTTCGCTCAACTCGTTGTCAGGCGGAAAGCTAGTTGCCAGCGAACTTTCTCCCAACCCAGAAGGTGGCGAAATCCAACCGTATGTGGTGTCCCCGCCGTTCCTGGTCATCGGAGTCACAGCCAATCCTTCCCTTATTGGGAACGCAGTGGCGCAGGCGGCAAACTCCGTTGAGGCGGCGGTCTCCGATGGCCTACAACAGGCGAGTGAGGCGAAGCTCGTTCCAGTTCTTCTGTTGCAAGGAGATGTTAAAGAGGCGAGGAGCCTTGCCAAACAATTCCCCGGGCTCGGCCTCATCGAATATCGCTCCATCGGCAGCCCTGGGGGCCAGATCGAGAGGGAGGGCAACACGGTTTTAGCGAGCCCGGGTTCGGACGGCAAGTACCTCGTTAGACTGGAGTACTCCGGTGGCCAATTCCGGAACTATTCCGCTATCGCTTTGGGACCGCAGTATGGAGACGACCCGACTGCATCGCGGATTTACCGCGGCTATCTCTCCCGCGTGAGCGACGAGCATCTTCTTGAGAAAATGTTGCGACCGGACACAACGCAGTTCGATGGATCCAATGCATGTGGAAAATGCCACGAGAAAGCACTCGCCGTGTGGAAAACATCGCTGCACTACCGCGCCTTGGGGACGCTCCAGGGTAGGGGCCACGACCGGGATCCCGAGTGTCTGCCGTGCCACACGGTCGGTTTGACCAGCATCCACGGTTTTACATCTCCAAAACGGACCCCCGATCTAGCTTCAGTAGGCTGCGAGAGTTGCCACGGGGCCGGTCTCGATCATGCCCACAACCCGTTGAAGTTCCGGCTTCCACGAGTCGCTCCGTCAACGTGTGCTAACTGCCATACGACGAACACGAGTCCCGATTTCCTCTTTTCCACTTTTTGGCAAAAGGTCAGGCACTGATGGTGGAAACAGTGTGGATACCGGTCGTGCCCAACGTCCTCCATGCGGCGTTTTTGGCATTTATGAAACACGCAAATAGACCGGCTTGGCAGGCATCTTGTAAGAACCCACAGCACACCCTTGACGTAGCACTCGGGCAGGGCGGACAATAGGATTAAGGCCTTCACCAGGTCTTGTGCGCTGGGCGGACGGGAGAGGATACGAGTGACCTATTTGCAATATGAACCAGCGACCAGCCCACGACTTTCAGAGGTCCTCTTTCCAAGCTCTACACGTAATTTTGCAACCCTTGCGGGCGTGCCTTCCAACGTAGAGGCGGTTGAAGCGGCGCTGACCTTTGCGGGCGGCTCCAGCCCATTTGCGGCTTTAGTCGGTCCGACTGGTTGGGGGAAGACTCACCTTATGGAGGCTGTTGCGAGCCACGTTTCGCGAGAAGAAGGTGGCTCCATTCCAATTCACACCGCGATGGAGTGGGCCTCGTCCCCTCATGGGGCAACCTCGCATAAGCCGTTGCTGTTGGATAACGTACAGGACGCACTGGTGAGGCCCAAGGTGCGCCAGAGCATTCGCGCGGCCTTGGAGCGAAGAGTGCGGCTTGGCCTCCCAACCATGCTTAGCTTTACCGCGCACCGGCCGACGAGGCCGTTGAAATCGCTTTTGCCCTCTTGCCAGGACTGGGTTGTTGCCAATATCAAGCCGCCTGATCCACGCGAGAGGATGGTGGTGATTTCACAGATCAGCGCGGCTGAAGGGGTTGCAG
>JANYLD010000012.1 GCA_025363835.1 Armatimonadota bacterium | reverse complement strand
AAGGTGAGAAGCCGCTCCACGTCGTCATCGTCCAACCACATCAAGAGCCCCTCCGCAATGAAGCAGGTGCGCTCGCGCCTGTTGAAGGGGGTTGCCTCGGTCATCACCTTTTCCAAATAGGGTTCTGCAAGGTTAATGTCGACGAAGTGGAGGTTTCTGGGCCTTGTTCTCAAGACTGCAACCTTGGCTCTTTGAGTCGAAAGGAGGTCGGCCTCGATGCACGTCACGGCGGGAAACTCGTCTGCCAATCTTGGAAGTAACGTATCGTAACCGGCGCCAAAGGAGACGATCTGTTTGCAACCCTTTGCAATCTCAGCGCGAACGTACTCTTCGATCCGCCGCTTTCGAAGGACGAAATGGGTGAGCAACCCGGGAAAGAGACGATCTTCGACTTTCTCAAGCCGATTGCGAAAGCCGGAGTCGCCGCACTTTCCGCGCCACGAGTCGATATCGACCACGCCCTTGAGAAAGGCCAATTGTGTCTCAAGGACAGTGGGAGCGAGCAGATGCCGGTACTTGCCTGGACTCAGCACAAAGGCCACGGCCTTCCCAGACCAGATCGCGTAGCGATCCGGCTTGGCGTGGATACGGACGACATTGCTGACGTCCGGAACCTTGATCCGAATCTGCTTTAGCTTGTCGAGTTTGCCCATTCTGATTAGTCTTTGTACGGATCAATTATGTCTTGACCTGCCATCGCCACGCCGATCGGTCGCAACCGGTGGAGGACGCGGACGGTCTGTCCCTGATGAGCTAACACCTCATCAAGCGACTTGTAGACCTCGGGTGCTTCGTCCGGCGCGCCTCCTCGCAGTTCGATCCCTTTTTCCTTGATTTCGTTTTTGACTTTGCTCCAATCCACAAGGCCGGTGGAGATTCTCGTGGGCACTCCCTTGATCCACCTCGTCTTTCCCGCTGCTTGGGTTCGGCTCATGACGCGGCCGGCTCCGTGTACCGTTGAGTAGAGGGCATCCTTCGACTCTTCCGAATCGACTCCTTCAAGGATAACGGAAATGTCGCCCATTGTCGAGCCTACGAATCCCTTTTGTCCAGGAAACGCGGGCGTGCATCCCTTTCGAATCACCCAAACCTCTGATCCGAAGTGGTTTTCCTTCCAGGCGAAGTTGTGGTGGTTGTGAACTTCCTCTTCGCCTTTGGCTCCCAGAATCTCCAGCACTTTGTCTACGACGACATCGCGGCCCGCATAGGCGTATTCGCCAGCCAGTTGCATGGCCTCGACGTAGTCTTCGCCAAGGGACGTCCTCGTATCCAGCAAGGTGGGCGGGGCGTCCATTTCGCCCTCCGGCGCTTTGGCGTCGAACTCCAGTCCTCGCGCAAGCGCGAGGAAACCGGACGCGGTCCGGTGTCCAAAGCCCCGCGAGCCGAAGTGCACTCCAATCCAGAGGACGCCGTTCTCGTCCTCAAAGAGGTCAACGTAGTGATTGCCCGATCCAACGGTGCCCAACTGGGAGGCAGCCAATTGGAGCAACCTTCGCTGCGGCTTGAACTTGGCATCCCAGATCTTCTGAAGCACGGGGTGGTCTACCGGGTCAGGATTGGGCCGGCCAACTCCGAATCCAATCTGGGTGACGATCTCATCCATGATGCTGGAGACTTCGATTTCAGCAGCCTTCAGATTCGTGCGGACGGCTTTGTTTCCGCAGCCAATGTCGTATCCCACTCCGCTCGGTGAGATGAAGTGCTCGTAGGCGACGGCGCCGCCGATCGGCTGTGAGTAGCCTGGGTGGTGGTCCGCGCACAGCACGGCGTACGCCGCTTGCGCGGCGCATCGCTCCAGCTGCTGCCTAGCCCGCTCGTCGACGGGTCCGAATGCTTTGATTTTCATTTGTTGTCGTAAATGGTAAATGGTAAGTCGTAAATCGTAAATCGTAAATCGTAAATCGCCGGACCGGAGGTCTTGCGGTGGATTAGTATCTACGCTTCTCCTTTGTCTTAGTCGTGCAAAGGAGCTATTGAGACACAGCCTTGGAGTCGGAGACGAATATGAAGGGCGAAAGGCCTAGGCTTTGAAAGGGAAGCGCGCAACGACGTCGTGTCTTGTAGGACCTTTGCCCAAGGTGCTTTCGAACAGCAGGATCTCACTGACCTTTGATTCCCCGAGGTCAGTCCAGCTTTGGGCGGCGACGGGGGCGGCTACGGCTTTTGCGCGGTCTGGCGTCATTTTCGTGTTTGACCGTGCGATGGTCACGTGGAGGAGAGTGGACGACTCAGGCTCTGCGCTTCCTAAGCTGGAGCATGCCCTAGACAAGTCGTTCCCAAGGTTTGTCATGGGACCCTTGAAACTTGTTGGAGGCGCTCCATCCTCGTCCACGCCCACCCATAGAACTTGCGGCGATCTCCAGGCTGGGAAGCACCCGATGCCTTGGAAGTTGATTTTTGTCGGAGCGCAAGCGGAGGTAATGCTTTGGGCCCTGGCGATCACTTCTTGCAGTCGATCGGCCGCGACCTCACCCAGGAATGAAAGGGTGACATGGAGCAGATCAGGGCTCACGAAGCGGAGGTAGCCGTCCGGGATGCTTGCTCGAAGCTCATCTTGGACGGTGGCGATACGGCTCTTAATGTCAATGGGGATATCGATTGCGAAGAAGAGTCTCACGGATTTAGGCGGATGTCGCGAACGTAGTGGACGTGGAGGTCGAGAAAGAGCCGGTTGCGGCCGCCCATGTGGACGCTGACACCTTTGAGCTTGGCGGCAACGGAGGGTATGGAGCGAGGGAAGTAGGGATCGACGAGGAGTTCAGTGTCGGCCGTGCCTTGTGGCTGGCCGGCTTGTGGATTGTTGCCTGAATCGAGATCGAGGACCGCTTGGTCGGGAGTCTTTCCCCAAAAGTCATCAAAGGGCACTGGATCGTCCGGCCGATCGAATCGCCACATCCAGTAACGGCTCATGGGCGCGTCCTTTCCAAGGGCGATGGGCTGGGCCACCTGGATGGCCCTTCCCATCGATGAGCTTTCAACGCTGGGGCAACTCCAGGGGCGAGTGTCGGCAAGATACCCTTGGTCGGAAAGCAAGAAGAGCGCCCATCCAGCGCGAGGATCGGATGGGGGCCATGAGGTCCAAGGCCTGTATCCGCCCGGGAGTGAAGATTTTAGGTCCCGGCGATCTGGCATGACATCGTCGTAATCGTTGAGATAAAGCGTGAAGGCCAGGCCGATCTGTCGCATGTTTGAAAGGCAGGAGGTCTTCTTGGCCGCTTCCTTGGCCCGAGCGAAGACGGGGAAGAGAATGCCGGCCAGGATGGCAATGATCGTGATGACGACAAGCAGTTCGATAAGGGTGAAAGCTACCGTAAAGGTTCGAGTTCGATGGCCCACTGCAATCTATTGTCGCCCATTTCCTGCGAAGGCGTCGTCATTAAGATGGGTTCAATCAGAAGTGGCAACAGTAAGAATACGAGTCTCGGGCAGAGTTCAAGGGGTGGGATTCCGTGCTTTTGTCATGCGTCTAGCGCGTGAATATCACCTTAGGGGCGAGGTTTGGAACTCGTTGGATGGGACAGTGGGCGCGGTCTTGCAGTCCGAGAATGGGGGGAATTTGGACCGGGCAGTGGGGCTTCTGAAGCGCGGCCCGGGGCGTGTTGACGAGGTGGAGGCTTTGAAGGCTCCGGATGACGTTCTCTATGACGGGTTTAGCGTCTCGTATAAGCGGATTGCTTAGCTTCTAGAGCGTCAGGGCGTTACGGCGGCGGTGCGGCCTTGCGGCGTTGCGGCGTTAGGGCGTTGCGGCCTTCTGTAGATTGTTGAGATTGCCGGTAGGTTTGCGCTCTTTATGATCTCAGTTCCTCAGTGACTGCCTGTCTGACCCCAGTAGCGCCGTAACGCC